>JAIOHN010000065.1 GCA_019912985.1 Anaerolineae bacterium
CGTGCCGACCGTGGTGGGCGATGACGACAGCCTGAAAGTGCAGCCTGGTGATGCGCTGATTTTCTACAATTTCCGGGCGGACCGCATGCGCCAGATTGTGCGCGGTTTCGCGGTGGAAGGCCAGGAAGGATTTGAGGCATCAGATCACATTGATGATCTGTTTATTGTGACCTTCACGGAATACGAAGAAGGGCTGCCGGTTGATGTCATGTTTTCACTGGAGCTGCTGAAAGGCACGCTAGCGGAAACCCTGAGCAAGCATGGTCTGAAGCAGTATCACTCGGCGGAAACCGAGAAATATCCGCATGTCACTTACTTCTTTAACGGGCGCAATGAGGAGCCGTTTGAAGGTGAAGATCGCAGGATCATCCCCTCGCCAAAAGTCGCTACCTACGACTTAAAGCCGGAGATGAGTGCTGCTGAGTTGACCGAGGCCACGCTGGAACGCATCAACAACCATGATGATGACTTCATCCTGATTAATTTTGCCAATCCTGACATGGTTGGTCATACCGGCTCGCTGGAAGCAGCCAAGCGCGCGGTCGCTTTTGTGGATGGCTGTGCGGCAAAGCTGGTGGAGGCGGTCAATGCTAAAGGGGGTGTGGCGATTGTGACCGCAGATCACGGCAATGCTGAGCGAATGGTCGAGGAATTGACGGGCGAACCCCATACCTACCATACGACCAATCCGGTTTCGCTGTTTGTGATCGGTGATGGTTATTATCTGCTGCACCCGCGCGGAAAACTGGCGGATGTCGCGCCTACGGTACTCGATCTGCTTGGCGTGGAAAAACCTTCAGAGATGACAGGCCAATCGCTAATTGAAGGTTATCGCGCGTAAAATAGCGGTAAAATAGAGGTGGGGGTTGGCGATGCCATCCCCACTAAAATTGATCGAACTTACTTCGCAGTACGAAGGGAATTTTGAAACATGAAAAAGGCATTACTTGTTCAGGGCGGGTGGGACGGCCACCAGCCAAAGGAAGTATCAGAACTGCTGGGCGACCAACTGCGTCAGCACGATTTCGATGTGACGATCTCAGACACGTTGGACAGTTTTAAAGAATTGGACTTGAGCCAGTTTGACCTGATTGTCCCGCTGTGGACGATGGGCAAGATTGAACGCGACCAGCTCACGCCAGTGGTTGAGGCTGTCAAATCCGGTGTGGGTCTGGCGGGTGTACATGGCGGCATGTGTGATGCTTTCCGCAACGAGACGGAATGGCAGTTTATGACCGGCGGCCAGTGGGTTGCGCACCCCGGCAACGATGGGGTGGAATACACGGTTGAGATGAATCCCAACGAGCCAAGCCCGATCACAGCAGGCACCCCGACTCTGCACATTAAATCCGAGCAGTATTATATGCATGTGGACCCGGCGATTCGCGTGCTGGCGACCACCACTTTTGCGGATGGCACGGTCATGCCGGTCGTCTGGACGAAATCGTGGGGCAAAGGGCGTGTGTTTTATTGCTCGCTCGGCCACCAGCGCAACATCCTTGAACCGGCTGATGTGCTGGAAATGGTGACCCGTGGAATGCTGTGGGCCGCTGGTGTCGAAATTGGCGAACCTGCCTGATTGATCGTTTCCCCGAATAACATACGGCCACGGTGGAGCACCTTTCTACCGTGGCCGTAACATTTACCCTCAGTCTGGCTGCTTCTCGATTACGCCTTCGCGATCCAGACGCGCATCGGGCCATTCTCGCGGTTGCCCCAGAGGTGGTAGGGGATTGCGTTGATCTTCACAGGCTTTTGCGCCGCATCAATCTGATCCAGCGGGCGGTAGAGCACATCACCCCATACACTGTTTTCCCGGGCAAATCCATCCCCCTGAATAGTCACTGTGCCATCCAGCAACTCGGGCTGCCATTCGCTGGTGAGCGGTTGGGTCGTATCGAGCACAAGATCGAACACATTTGCCTGTTGATCAATCTGCTCCATGCAGTAAACCAGCGGCCCGTACTCGATGGCAACACTGCCCCGTGTGGGATCAACATACGGGTGGGCAGTGGTCAGGCGCGGTGACATGGGCAGTTGCAAGGTGATGCGGTCGCCCGGCTGCCACTGGCGTTCCAGTTGGAGATAGCCGTTTTCCGCTATGTCGATCGCCTGCTTGGCGTCGTTGATTTCCAGCCGGGGACTATCACACCATGCAGGGATGCGCAGTTGCAGGGTCCACGGTGTTGAAGAGGTTTGTTCAACCACGATCGAAACCTGTCCGTTCCACGGGTAGCCCGTTTCGACAGCAAGTTGGATACTATCATGTTCAATAGCTGTGGGGATGTAGTGGTGGAGTTGAAGGCCATTTTCGCTGCGTGTGGCAACATATTGTGCTAAAGAGGCGATCAGGCGCATGGCATTGGGCGGGCAGCAGGCACAGCTATACCATTCCTGCCTGCCGTAATCTCCCCGGCTGAGCAGTGGGTTGATATAAAAGTATCCTGTACCACCCAATGACAATCCAGAAAGAAAGCCATTATAAAGCGTCCGCTCCATCAGATCGGCATAGCGGCTGTCACCTGTGATCTGAAGTAGCCGCCAGTTCCACATAATACTGGAAATCGCTGCACAGGTTTCGCAGTAGCAGTGATCATTAGGTAGTTCATAAGGTTCACCGAAGGACTCTCCATCGTGACGTGCGCCCACGCCGCCGGTCAGTGACAGCTTGCCGCCGACCATATCGTGCCATTGCGTATGCATGGCCTCCAACAGTGCCTGCTCGCCAGTTTCCATGTAGACATCAGCCACGGCTGACAGCAGATATAGCTGGCGAACCACGTGCCCCTCGACTTGAACCGCCTCACGCACTGGTACGCGGTCCTGATAGTAATCGGGATTGCTGATATGCCACATATTGTGTCCGCGTTGATCGATGAAAAACTGGGCCAGATCGAAGTATCGCTGTTCGCCTGTGGCTCGATAAAGCTTCATCAGTGCCAGCTCAATTTCCGGGTGGCCGGGAGTGGTGGTGCGTTTGCCAGGGCCGAACAGGCTGTCTATGTAATCCACAAAGCGGCGCGTCACGTCT
>JAIOHN010000658.1 GCA_019912985.1 Anaerolineae bacterium
ACCATATAACGCATGGTGTTGGTGCGTACACTTTGCGGCAGCGCCAGCCACAGGCCGCCTACTTCATCGGTCTGAAAATCGGTTTGCCCGAAGAGAATCATCTGGATGTAGACATCAGGATAATTATCCAGCATCCATTGAAGGCGCGTGTCGGTGGTCTGGAATTTGTCGAGGTTATAGCGGGTCAGGTCTTCGCCAGCCCAGGGGTAGTTGCTGGCATCGAACTCCGTCACTTCCGGCGTCCATTCCCAGCCACCCAGCGCGCCAGCACGTACCGAGCTGATCCCCAGGGTGACATCATCACGAATGTAATCCTGCCACAGGGATTCGTTCTGGTTAAACAACTTGTAAGCGGTATCGCTCAGGTTGAGGAACCATTGACCATCATCGGTTGCCCATTGGTGCGGGTTATCAGGATGCTTGCGCAGCATCCCGCGCAGGTCGGAATCAACCGCCTCGAAGCCCCCGCTTTGCCCATCAAGCAGCGGATCATCACTGGAGGCCGTCTGCCAGCGCCAGCTGCCCACTTCGTTGACATAGGTCCGTCCGCGCCAGGTATTGTCTCCATCGTAAAACAGATCCACCGTGGTCGCTTTGCCCGAAGGCGCGTTAAAGGTGATCGTCGCCACAATATTGAAGGGATTATCGACCTGGCCGTTCCCTTGCATCACGATTTCATGCACGCCGTAGAGCCGGGCAGCCGCCTCGCTCTGGGTGAAATTGGCATCTTGAGCCGCCACCGGCAGCGATAGCAGCAGTCCGCTCAACAGGCAGAGGAGATATTTTTTCCAGTCCATTCGTGTCGTGCTATGCTCCCATCGATTCCAGCAAAGTTCCAGCAACAAGCTAGCAGAAAAACATGCTCAGGTACAGCACCGAAGCCCGGGATGACATGAGTGTTTCATGAAGTAAGATGGTTACGTGAGTTTCAAAAGAGGAGGAATCTCACACAATTGGTCAATCTGATAAAGTGGCAGCGCCTGATCTTCAGGCCAGAGATGCCCACCTGAGCGCAGCCAGATCGGGGTGAGGCCTGCCCTGGACGCACCCACGACATCATTTATAGGATGATCGCCCACATACCAGCCGCTGTCGCTGTCCAGGGCTTTCATCGCTGCACGGAAAATAGCCGACTCCGGTTTACGAGCGCCCACTTCTTCCGAAATCACGACCACATCCAGGTAGTGGCGCACATTCAAGGCATCCAGCGTCTTATTTTGAACATCGGCATCACCATTGGTAATGATGCCCAGACGGTAATCTGCCTTGTGCAGCGTGTCGAATAATGCCTGCATCCCTTCACGGGGCTGCATACAGGCTGGTGATTCGGCATACCAGAAATCGGAAATCGTATCCACCGAAGGCACCATCAGCCACGGCAGGCGCGCATAAAGATCCACAAACATATGCGATTTTGGCTGGTAGCCCAGTTGATCGCCCTCTTGCATGATGGCATCAAGCTCTTCCAATGGCATCGCTTCCATGGCGGGGCCAAAATGTGCAAGAAAGCATTGTGCAAACGCGCTAATCGAGCGCGGTCGGTCAGTCAGTGTGTTATCAAGATCGAATAGGATGACCTGACTCATGATGGATTGATCCTCACTATTGTGACCGCAGGCCCCGGGTATTCGCCCGGCTGCGGCCCTATCTCATAAATAATCTCCCCCATCGCACGCAGTTGCTCATACTTCTTCACCATCGCCGGGTATAACCGCGCCTCGTTCTGGTATTGTTGGTAATAGTCACTCATCAGCAGATATTGGATGTCCTGCTGGTGTATGAGATTCAGGTCTTTGATCCAACCGATCTGACCGTAACCATACAGGTTGAGGAAGGGGCGTTGCGCGACATCGACTGCTTCGATACTACCATCCGGTTTCGCTTCGTAATAGCTGTAACGTGTTTTGGGCGGCTGCGGCCCATGGCGTTCGACCAGGATTCGGCTGCCCGCTGGAATATGCTCGTCGATCCACTCGCGGGCCAGGGTGCGTGTTTCGGGCCGCGTCAGCATCCAGCCAGCCAGCCAGCTCAACCGTGCCAGTGGCAGCGCCACCAATGCCACCAGCACCGCCACAGCCAGCACCTCTGCGGGCCGGGGCCAGCCCTGAATCAGGCGTGCAAAGGCAGTCACCGCGCCACCAACCAGCAAGGCCGCGAATGGCACTGCCGGGACCAACCACCGCTCCCAGCGGATGCCCACCAGCACGATAAACGCCAGGAAGATGAGCGCATAGGTCAGCGCCAGCAGACTGCCCCGGCGACGGCGGTAGATCGCATCGACGATGCCGATG
>JAIOHN010000659.1 GCA_019912985.1 Anaerolineae bacterium
CATTTCCATTACACTGTGGCGATTTTTCGCGATAGTTCTAGTTGCATTTGATTGCACCCCATTCTTAGGTGTTACCTCCTTGTGGATGACCGGGCTTTTCGGCTGGTTGGTTGCAAATGAATTCACTTTCTGTGAAAGCCGAGCGTTCTGTAAATAATGCGCAAGTGGATTGGTTTCTGTAGCAGCAACCTCTGGGTTTTGCTTAAGATATTCGTTAGTGTTGAATGCTGCTGATGGATTGCGCCCCTCACGCCAGCCACGGTGAAAATAATGATAGAGCGGTTCAATACCAGCTTGTTGCACATCAGGATTTTCCGAGAGATACCATTGCGGATCAAACAGGGGGCACGGGTGACACCCCGTATACTGTCCTATTTGTTCATAATGTTCAAGCGGATTGGCCCCCTCCTCGTTGAAGAATGGGTATCGTGTTACATACCAACTTATATCAAAAAGCGGCATTGGCTGGTAGCCTTGATACCAACCGAAAAGTCGAAAGTGAACATATGGATGCATTCTGGAAGTAACGACTTCTGGATATTTCTGTCTATAAAACGTCATGTCAAATAGTCGTGGAATCCAGATCTTATTCTCTTTGATAAGTCTCTGGTTTTTCTGAATTCTCCAGAAATTGATGACTTTGCTGGTTAATTGGTAGATTTTTGATTTACGCAAGTTAGTAAGATAATAGCCCTGGCAGAGGATTTGGCTGTGCTGCTGTACAAAGTCTTGCATCTGCGCAAGTTCTTGTTGATTAGTCATTTCTTGACGGAGTATCCTTTGTTTATTTGCAATGTCATTACTTAGGTTGCATTTGTTTTGATTGGCTGTTTAAGATGGTTTGATAAACCTCGTCAAATTCCTCTTCAGACCGTTGTGGATGGACAATTTGCCAGTTTTCCAAACTCCCTTGGCGCATCAGATCTCTTACAGATGACTCCACATCATAAAGCTCAAGAACTACTTTTTGGACATTTGCGCACTCTATAAAGCGCCGTTCATCATATTCATAGCGTTTGATGTTGGTATTCTCGTGACGCCGATGATAGTTCAGCACCTCGGGATAAAAAGCGATTTTGCCTCCCATTAGCGCATACAGGTAAAATGCCCAGTCTCCCGCCAAGTGTTGGCCTATCCATTCCGCTGCCCATTGCTCAATATCAAATTTGCGGAACAGCACGGCACTGGCATTGGGTATGGTGTTCTTTTTGGCGAGTGCCAAATTGATCTCTGTCTGAGCAGACACAATGTATGGTTTTTTCCAGCGTTCTGACGACAAATCATCCGTATATTGTTGGTAATTGAACAGGATGTTGTCCTCCGCATCAACCGCACAAGATTGGCAGTAAGCCAGTTTGATCTCCTGATCGGCAAAATGGGGTAAGAGTGTCTCTAGAAACTTATTGTCGCTAAAGTCATCATCTTCTGCAATCCATATAATATCAGCCCGTGCCTTTTGAAGCCCTTTTACCCACTGCGAAAAAGTAGAGCCACCGTTAATCTCATTAACAGTCAATTTCGTGTTTGCATGAAGATCGGCATACTCACGGAGGATAGAAGCCGTTTCATCAGTCGAGGCATCGTCCAGTAGTATAACTTCAAAATCCTGAAATGTTTGCTGATAGATGCTGTCTAATCGTTGTCTTAAGT
>JAIOHN010000660.1 GCA_019912985.1 Anaerolineae bacterium
CCGCAGCTTCTTTGGCTGATCGCCAAAATAAAAGAAATGAGTTGATAAGATCGCATATCGCCCTCTTAAATCACGTTCTCGATCATTTTCGCCATGCACGCCCTGTCGGATTTCAGGCCTCTCAGGGTGAGAGAAATCATAAACCGAGTCTCCAACCCGCTGCTTTGGGTCCTTACTCGTCCAACTGGGAATTTTTCCAGGTAAATGCGTGTGCGTGTAATGATCGTATGCTTCCATCGTCATTTTTTGCGTGACACGTATCGCGTATACAACAGAGTCACTTAAATCGCCAAGCTTCGATTTTGAGGAACCTGTTCCAACAATCCAGTCACCAACCTGAGCTGTACGGCGAATAGCGGGCTTGCAAATGACAAGTGTGCAAACACCCCAAAACGGATTAGGGGCTGCTCCAGCATCATGTTTTAGACAGTAGGAGTAAAGTGTGCTCATTGACTAAACCGAAATAAATCACTCGATTAGTCAATTATAAGGGGTTTGTAAAGGGCGCAGCATACTGCGCCCTTAAGGTTACTAGCTTGCGACGAGGGTTTTCTTGCGCTTGACTTCTTTCAAGCGCTCGTGATTATCCAGGATGCGCTTGCGCAGGCGTAAGTTGGTGGGCGTAACTTCCAGCAGTTCATCCTCAGCCAGAAATTCAATGCAGTCATCGAGGCTCATGTTGCGCGCTGGCGTGAGACCGTCAGTGGTTTCACTCGGTTTGGCGCGGTGATTGGTCAGGTGCTTGGCCTTGGCGACATTCACCGCCAGATCTTCGGTGCGAATGTGTTCGCCGATCACCATGCCTTCATAGACTTCCACCGCCGGGCCGATGAAAAAGGTGCCGCGCTGCTGCAACTCGACCAGCGCATAAGCGGTGCTGGTTCCCAGTTGATCGGCGATCAGGCTGCCGAACTGGCGGGTGGGTGCTTCGTAGAGCAGCACGGGTTCGTAGCTGTGGAAGAGGGTGTGCATCTGGCCCATGCCGCTGGTGGCACGGACAAACTGCGACTGGAAACCGATCAGGAAACGGGTCGGCACCAGGTAGGTGATGTAAGTGGTGCCATTCTCGCTCTGCATGTTGGTCATCCTGCCACGACGCGCCCCTAGCAGCTCAAAGACAATCCCGGCCAGGTCGTCCGCGACTTCGATATGCACTTCTTCCACCGGCTCCAACGTTTCGTCGGCTTCGGCATCGTAGCGGAAAATGACCTCCGGCTTACTGACTTCAAATTCATAGCCTTCGCGGCGCATGGGTTCGATCAGGATGCCGAGATGCAGCTCACCGCGCCCGCTGACGATGAATTTCTCGGGTGTTTCGCCATCCTGCACGCGCAGCGCCACATTGCTGCGGGTTTCATTATCCAGCCGTTCACGCAGGCGGCGGGAGGTACCCCATCCGGTTTTGCCCTCACGCCCGGCGAAGGGCGATGTGTTGACGCCAAAGGTCATGCGAACCGTAGGCTCCTCGACAGAGATAGGCGGCAATCCTTCTGTGGCGTCAGGATCGGTGATCGTGTCGCTGATGCCGATGACATCAAACCCGGCAAATGCCAGAATATCGCCTGCCTCCACTTCCTCCACTTCCTGCTTGGCAAGGTTGTGAAAGGTGAACACATATTCAAGCCTGCCGTTATATTTCTCGCCCTGCGGCGTGATGCGCGCCACCGGCATACCCCGGCGCAGGCTGCCAGAATGCAAGCGCCCGATACCGATCTGGCCCTTGTAATTGTCATACTCCAGCGTCGTAACCAGCAGCTGCGGCTTGGCATCCGGGTCGACTTCCGGCGCAGGAATTTCTTGCAGGATCGTCTCGAACAGGGGTGTCAGGTCCTCGGCAATATCGTCAGGATTATAGCCCGCGACACCGGTCAGGCCGACGGCATACACGACCGGAAAGTCCGCCTGCTTGTCACTGGCACCCAGTTCAACAAAGAGATCAAAGGTCTCGTTGAGGGCTTCTTCGACACGAGCATGAGGGCGGTCGATCTTGTTAATGACGACAATGACACGCAGGCCGAGCGCCAGCGCCTTGCGCAGCACGAACCGTGTCTGCGGCATGGGGCCTTCCACCGCGTCGATCAGCAGCAGCGCGCCATCGACCATATTGAGCACCCGCTCGACTTCGCCGCCGAAGTCGGCATGGCCGGGGGTATCGACAATGTTGATTTTGACGCCGCCCCAAGTCACAGCGGTGTTTTTCGCCAGGATGGTGATGCCGCGTTCGCGTTCCAGCGCGTTGCTATCGAGGATGCGTTCCTCAGTATGTGCGCCTTCGCGGAAGACTTTGGCCTGTTTCAGCATGCCGTCCACGAGTGTGGTTTTGCCATGATCGACATGCGCGATGATCGCGATGTTACGAATATCGTCTCGTACCTGTATCACTGTGATTCCTTGTTGTAACTTACTTTGGGTGGGTGTTGGTGGGACAGGGCGTACCCTATCCATTCCTATTTTATCAGATGAATCAGAGAAAAATACAGGGGCGGGTGGTTAAGATTTGTAGAGTAACGCTCTGCGCACCTGAATTCTGCTTAAACCAAGCGGTATAAGTGATATGAATTCGAGTATGATACGGCAAAATGAAGCATACCGTATCTTACTATTTGTGGTGATAACTAGACTTTCTCTTGCAGCAGTTCCATGGCTACGGACTGCATATCAAGCAATTTGCCGCTGTCCCAGGCGGCGAGATAGGCTTCGCGGCCCAGGTCAGCCTGGAGCCGGGCGCGCAGTTCATCGAGCAGTTTCCACTTATTCATCCAGCCGTTGGCGGCGGCAGGCTGGCTGAAGGCCAACCCAAGCAGCGCTGTGGCGCGGGTTTTCTCGCCCTGTTTTTCCAGCACCGCCGCCGCGCTGGGGATGCAGGCCGCGACGAAGGCGAGATTCTTAAGCGCTAACACCAGCTTGAGCGCGGTCAGGGTGTGCCGCTGTGCCGTGGCGTAATCTCCGAGACCAGCCGCCGCATTCGCCAGACCAATGTCGGCAATATAGGCCACCAGTGGATTGCCTGCGGCCAGTGGTCGCCCTTCTTCACACAGCTGGCGAGCTTCTTCGTAATTGCCCTCGGCACAGGCCAGATTCCCCAGAATCACCAGCGCATAACCCCGGCGCTTGTCGTAGTTGATGTCACGCGCGATGCGCAGCGCCTGCTCAACCAGATCGTGCGCGCGCTCAAAATCACCGCGCCAGAGGGCTAAACCGGCCAGGGTTGCGCTGCTGAAGGCGATGTCGGCCAGGCTGCCAGTTTCCAGGCTGATGGTGTGAGCTTCGCGGGTAAACTGCTCGGCTTCGGCGAGACGACCTTTGAAAATCATGGGCGCGCTCAGGTTTTGGAGCGATTCGGCTACACCGGCACGATCTCCCAAACGGCGGCGCAGCTCAAGGCTGCGGCGGAAATAATCGACGGCCTGATCGGTATGACCGGCGCTGGCATGCCAGACACCCAGGCTTGAATAGATGGTTGCCACGTAATAGTGATCGTCAAGCGCCTGGAACTGGCGCAGACTTTCCTCATAATAATTGACCGCCTCTTCATAACGGCGGACATCATATAATGCCCAACCGAGCGCGAAGTTGCAGAAAGCCAGTTCGGGCGGGTCATCATGCTGGCGGGCGATTTCGAGTGCCTGCTCGACCTGCTCGACATTGACGTTTTGCTTGTAGTAACGGGCGATCACCCGGCCCCATTCGGGTGATGGCACATCATCGGACTGCGGCGCAAGCCTCTCGATGGCTTTTCGGAACATATCCTCAGCACTCTGCCAGCGGCTGCGCATGTTGCAGAAGAGGTAAAGGCTTTCGATGGCCTGATCAATGAGATCAAGGCGCTGATTGGTGACTGCCCAATCCCAGGCGGCGCGACCATTGTCAAACTCGGCCTGAATCTCGTTGAGGGCGGAAACCTGGCGGTGGCCTTTGAGATCGGATTCAAGCTGCTGCATGGCTCTGGCGTAGTAAGCGGCGTGAGCGGCCTGCATGGCTTCCACTTCGCCAGCGCTTTCCAGTTGCTCGGCGGCATACTGGCGCAGCAGTTCATGGATTTCGTAGCGGCCTGTGCGTGGGTCACGGCGCAGCAGCGACTTATCCACCAGCGCCATCAGAATGCGCAGGGTTGCGCCAGTGATGGCCTGTGCAGCCTGACGGCTCATGCCGCCACGAAAGACGGAAAGCCGGACAAAGGCCTCGCGCTCTTTGGGATTGAGCAGCGACCAGGAATAATCAAACACCGCGCGGATGCTTTGATGGCGCTCCGGCATATCGCGCATGTCGCTTTCGAGAAAATCCAGGCTCTGGCTGATTTCGGCGGCGATTTCCTCTAAGGAAAGGGTGTCAATCCAGGCCGCGGCCAGCATAATCCCCAGCGGCATCCCCTGAAGCAGCCAGCAAATGCGGGCGACGTGCTGCAAATCTTCCTCTTCGAGATCAAAGGCCGGGTCTTCGCGGCGGGCGCTTTGCATAAAGAGCTTGACCGCGCCATATTCCAGCGCGTTTTCGGGCGATTCCCACTCGGGGAAGTCGATGCCTTCGAGGGTGAACACTGTCTCGGTGCGCAGATGCAGACGTGTGCGCGAGGTGGCGATAATCTCCACTTCCGGCGCGGCTTCCAGAATTTCGCTGGCGATCTCAGCCCCATCAACCAGATGCTCAAAGTTATCCAGCAGCAGCAGAATGCGCTTTTCGCGCAAGTAATCGAACACCTGCTGCTTCAGAGTGCGCTCGGCATCCAGCGCTTCGACTTTCATGGCATCGGCCAGGGCTGGAATGATGCCATCGACTGACGCGACCGGGGCGAGCTGGATAAAAAAGACGCCATCGGGGAAATCAGCGAACTGGCGGGCAGCGATTTCCAGCGCGAGGCGTGTTTTACCCATCCCGCCGGGAGCCAGGATGGTCACCAGCCGAATATTGTTGTCGCCCAGCAGGCGACCGATTTCCGTAATTTCGTCCTCGCGCCCGACAAACTGGCTGGTCTGGGCCGGAAGGTTGTTCTTCACTCGTGAGAGTGTGAGCGTGGGGGTGTCATTGCTTGGTCCCACCGGAAAGCGCGGTCTGGCGAATACAGCGGTATCAACTTCCAGGTCGATGCCATTGAGAATGGCTTCCAGCTCTGCGCCCACCAGCCGAATGCTGGGGATGCGGGCTTCAGGGTCTTTTTCAAGCATACGGTAGATGAGGTCAGCCAGAGCGACCGGGCATTCCGGGCGCAGTGCTTCCACATCGGGCGTCAGCTGAGTCATGATCGCCAGCAGCACCTGGGTGGAGGCATCCCCTGTGAACGGGCGCTGCCCGGCCACCATCTCGAAGAGCATGACCCCAAGTGACCAGATGTCGGCACGAGTATCCGCCATTTCGCCTGTGAGGGCTTCGGGGCAGATGTAGTCAATCGTCCCCATCGCCACGCCGGTTTGCGTGACACGCTCTTTGGCCTCCATATAGGCGACGCCGAAATCCGCCAGGCGGGGTGTGCCATCTTCGGCCAGCAGCACATTGGCGGGCTTAATATCGCGGTGAATGATTTTGAGGCGGTGGGCGCGCGTGAGGGCGTCGGCAATATCCAGCGCGATTTCGACTATGCGGGTGATCGGCAGCTGTGGCTGGACATGCAGCAGTTGTTTGAGCGAACCGCCGCTGACATATTCCATAATCAGGAAGTGGTTGCCGTCTTTTTCCACCGCATCCAGCATTTTCACGATGGTGGGATGGTCCAGGCGGCGCAGGGCCTCACCCTCACGGATGAAGCGTTCGAGCACGGAAGGATCGCGTTCGATGGCTTCCGGTTTCAATAATTTGATGGCAACCTGCTGCTCAGTGACTGTGTCTTCACCCAGGTAGACCATGCCCATGCCGCCTGTGCCGAGCACGTCTTGAATATCATAACGTCCAGCGAGCATTTATCCGCCCTTTGATCTGGAAACTTCCAAAAGACCATTATAACCTCTGGCACGCCGGGATGGGTGATTTTGGTGCGAATTGCTCAGGCTTGCGCGTACTCGGTGGTGAGTTCGCGGAAGATTTCACGCAGGCGCAGGGTGTTCGGCCCTGGTTTACCGCTGCCGATGACCGTGTCGTTGATGCGTGTCACCGGGCAAATCTCCTTGTTGGAGGAGGTGATAAAGACCTCATCGGCCTTGAGCAGCTCCGCTGTTTGGATTTGCTGGACGCTGGTGGCGAACACGCTGCTGGCGGTGGACATCACGGCCTGGCGGGTGATTCCGCGCAGAATGCCCTCGCCGGGGGTGATGAGCGTGTTGTCATAGAAGGCAAAGAGGTTGGTGGTGGTGCCTTCCAGCACATGACCATGATGGTTGACATACAGCGCATCCACGGCGTTGTGCTGGTGCGCTTTTTGCAGGGCGATGATGGCCGGGATGTAGTTGAGGGTTTTGGCTTCTGGCAGATAACGCTCAGTCGTGTGGGTGATCACTTTGACGCCATCCGTAAACCAGCTCGGTGGGATGGCTGGTGGTGGTGTGACCAGCACCAGCAGGCGCGACTCGCTGGCAACAGGGGTAATATTATCCGGGCTGTCACCGCCGGTCACCACAATGCGGATGGCTGCTTCGGGCAGGGCGTTGCGTTCCAGGGCTTCCTCGATGATGGCGTTTATCTGCTCAAGCGTGTTGGGCAGGGTGAGGCCAATCAACTGGGCAGAGCGCTGCAAACGCTCGAGATGGGCTTGCAGGTGGAACGGCCTGCCACCATAGGTGCGCAGATAATCGAACACGCCATACCCGCGCAGGATCGACAGATCGGAAGCGGGAATGCGCGCGTTTTCATGATCGACAAATTGCCCGTTGATGTAGTCTATGTTGCCCATTGTTGTCCTCTGAAGTGATCTTCTTTTATTGTAGCGGCTTCAGGTAGCAGACAACATGGTTAAAAGTGCCATATCTGGACTGTTGAAAGCAGTTATTCCGCTGCTTTCGATGGTTATGACTGGTAGGTGGTAGCGGCAGTCACGCCTAAAGCGGTCAGGGCGGCGCGGATACGCTCGACATCATCACGATCGAGACGGTCGTAGGTCATGACATGGATGACACGTGAATCGGGCGGCGACTGCTCATCTGCGGAGGCGGTCGAGACTTTGGATTTATAGCCGAGTTTACCCTGCTCAGTCGCTTCTTTGATGCGCGCCCACAGTTCATCGACGTCCGCCATATCAGTGGGGATGCGCCAGTAACCCGCGCGCGAGGTGGGTGCGGGGGATGCTGACTGCTGATTCTTGGCTTCAATCCAGTAGACCGCGCTGATTTGCGACGGTTTGGCCTGTGCATCATGCTGCATCCGTGCATCCTGCACCATGTTAATCAGGTCGAGATTGGGTTTCTGTTCTTCGCTCATAATGGCAACTCCAGACTCCTTGGGCCTCGATCTTCACGGCGGAATTGGGTCTCGTAGAGCCGGGCATAAAGGCCATTATGCGCCAGCAGGTCGGCATGTTGGCCCTGCTCGACAATCCGCCCTCGGTCCATCACCAGAATAACATCCGCAGCTAAAATGGTGCTGAGACGATGCGCAATGACGATGCTGGTGCGCTGCTGCATGATGCGCTCCAGTGCCTGCTGGATGAGGGTTTCGCTCTGGCTATCGAGGTGGCTGGTGGCTTCATCAAGCACCAGGATACGCGGGTCTTTGAGGATCACCCGGGCGATTGCGATGCGTTGTTTCTCACCACCACTCAAGCGATAACCGCGCTCTCCTACTATCGTATCATACCCGGCAGGGAGTTCGGTGATAAATTGATGAATGTTGGCGGCTTTGCAGGCGGCCTCGATCTCAGCCTGGGTGGCATCCAGACGGGCATAAATCAGATTGGTGCGGATCGTATCGTGAAAGAGAAAGGTTTCCTGAGTCACCATGCCCATGTGTTCGGCCAGCGAATCAAGCCGGATGTCGCGCAGGTCGTGTCCATCAATGGCGATGCTGCCTTCGGTGGGATCATAGAGGCGCGGGATGAGATAGGTGAGTGTGGTTTTGCCTGCACCACTGGGGCCGACCACCGCAGCCAACTGACCGGGCTGGATGGTGAATGACATCCCCTCAAGCGCCCACTCGCGTGCCTGACTTTTCGCGCCTGAAGCAGAATCGACGGACACGGTCGCATCTTCTCCGTTGCTGCCGGATAGCACCGCCTGCACGTCTTCCACACGGCCATGACGCTGCACCTGTCGCAGCAGACCTTCGTCGCCCATTTCGTAGCGGAACCACACCTCGGAAAATTCCAGCTGGCCGCGTACCTCGCGCAGTTCAATCGCGCCGGGGCGATCATCCACTTCCAGCGGCAGATCCACCACCTCGAACACACGCTCGAAGCTGACGACCGAGGTGGCGAATTCCATCGGCGCGTGCGTCAGATATTCCAGCGGGTTGAACAGCCGGTCCATATAGGCAGCGAAGGCGACAATCGTGCCGACGGTCAGCACGCCATCCAGCACCAGATGACCGCCGCCCCAATAGACCACGGCGGTTCCCATAAACCAGATCAACATCGCTATCGACCAGAAGGCGCGTTCCAACACCGCCCGATGCACGCCAATATCACGCACACGCGCCGCACGGGCATCGAAACGGTCAATTTCCATGCGCTTGCGCCCGAATAACTTGACCAGCAGCGCGCCGCTGATGTTCAGGGTTTCGTTCATCATGGCGTTCATCTGCGCGTTGAGATCCATTGACTCGCGTGCGATTCGCCGCAGGCGCACACCGACCCAGCACACAATCACCAGCAGCAGCGGGAACAGCACCAACCCCATCAGCGTAAGCCGCCACTCCATCGACAGCATGATGAGGAGGATGGCAATGAATTGAATGAAATTGGTGATGGTGCCGACGATGGTGTCGCTGATGGCAGTCTGCGCATTCACCACATCGTTATTCAGGCGGCTCATCAGCTCGCCGGTTTTGGTGTGGGTGAAAAAGCGCAGCGACATGCCCTGGACATGGGCGAACAGACTGCGGCGCAGGTCGTAGATCACGCCTTCACCAATCCGCGCGCTGAAATAGCGGGTGATCACGCCGTTGATGCCGGTGAGGATGGGGATCAACACCAGCCCGGCAGCCATTAAGTTCAAACGATCTGTATCACCGCTGGGCAGCGTGTAATCAATCAGATCGCGCAGGATAAGCGGGGTGATGAGTTCCAGGCCAATTTGCACTGGGATGAGAGTCAGCAGCACCAGGATTTGCAGGCGGTAGGGGCGTGCATAGCTGAGGACACGACGGACGAGGGGCCATGATAATTTCGCAGATTCATTCTCGGTTGAATCAGGATAAGCATAGTGCCACATGCGGGTTGCCTCGCTTATGAACCGTTGTGAGCCGTTAGTATAGCATGAAATGCTGACTACCCATGTCAGCTTTTATGACAGCGCCACCGGGCGCTGTTTTTGTTAGGATTCAAAGGAGGATCTATGTTCAACTGGTTATCCAATCTATTTGGAGGACGGCGGGAGGGGTTGCGTTCAGCGCCGCATCTGGCGGCGGTGGCGCAGCACAATCACTATGCCTGGCCGAATCTGGCCGCCACGCAAGCGCAAGCCCTGGTGTACCAGCAATCGCCGTGGGTGTATGTCTCGGTCAACCGGATCGCAGAGGCGGCGGCGCTGGTGCCGCTGCGGGTGCTGCGTGTGAGCGGCGATCAGCAAACCGAGGTGGTGCGACATCCGCTGGAAGTGCTGCTGGATGCACCGAACCCCTATCTCAGCCGCTTCGAGTTGTTCGAACAAACGGTGGCGATGCTGGAACTCACCGGTAATGCCTACTGGTTTATCGGTGGGGATGCGGCGGGACAGCCTGCGCAAATCTGGCCGCTGCGCCCTGATCGCGTCAGTATTGTGCCGGACCCGGAAGCCTATGTTCGCGGTTATATTTATGAGATTGACGGGCAGCGTATCCCGCTGGCGGCGGAGGAAGTGGTTCACTTCCGGCG
>JAIOHN010000661.1 GCA_019912985.1 Anaerolineae bacterium
CGTGGTATCACCCGTTTGCCGAGACGCTGCTGCGCTCGGCAGCCAACGCCGGGCAGGTTCATTTGATGATTGACGCCAGCAAAGTGGCCTTTGGCTTTCGGCTGGTGATGGTCAGCCTGGCCTATCGCCGACGGAGCTTGCTGTCAGGAACGGTGATATAAGTCAGGAAAAAGCCGGAATAAGAAGTCCTCCGAACTTCGCTAAACTGTCCCTGCTCGACAGCCATCGGGGAGGGACGCCATGCTCAGTCAGGAGGACTATCTGGTGATTAAAACACTGAAACAACGCGGTGTCTACACCAAAGATATTGCGGCAGAATTGGGAGTGCATCCGCGCACGGTGAGCCGGGCGTTGAAGCGGGGCAGCGCGCCAGCGCGTGAACGCAAGCAGCGCGCCAGCAAACTCGACCCGTACAAGGGAGAGATTGACCGGCTGCTGGCGGAAGAGGTCTGGAACGGGGTGGTGATCCTGCGGGCGATCCAGGCGCTGGGCTACAGTGGGGGACACACGATCCTGCGCGACTACATTCAACCGAAGCGGATGCAGCGCGCCAGCAAGGCAACGGTGCGGTTCGAGACACCGCCCGGGAGGCAGTTGCAAAGCGACTGGGGTGAAATCACCACCATCCTTGGCGGGAATGTGACGAAAGTCTACTTCATCGTCAATACGCTGGGCTACTCGCGCCGCTTCCATTTCTGGTGCAGTGACCGGGCGGACGCCGAACATACCTACGAAGGCCTGATCCGCAGTTTCGAGTATTTCGGCGGCGTGCCGGACGAGGTGCTGGTGGACAACCAGAAGAGCGCGGTGCTGGCGCATCGGATCGGTGAGGCGGTGCAGTTCAACCCACGTTTCGTCGACCTGGCTGCCCACTATGGCTTCGTGCCCCGTGCCTGCCAGCCGTATCGGGCGCGCACCAAAGGCAAGGATGAACGCATGGTGGGCTATCTGAAGCAGCATTTCTTTGTGCGCTACCGCGCCTTTGAGAGTTGGGCGCATCTGAACCAACTGGCGGAACATTGGTTGGGAGAAGAAGCCGACCAGCGCGTCCAGGGTACGGTCCGGGAGGTGGTGACGGTGCGGTTCGAGCGGGAAGCGGTGAAACTGCAACCGCTGCCGAGTGTGCGTTACGACACGTCCTATCAGGAGCGGCGACGGGTGGCGTGGGATGGCTACATCGAGGTGCGCGGTAACCGCTACAGCGTACCGGCACATCTGGTGGGGCAAATCGTGAGCATCCGTCTGAGCCTGGATGGTGAGCTGCGTGTGTATGCGAATGACGAGCTGGTGACACGCCATCGCTTGCAAGCGGCGACCACCGGTTGGGTCGGCCTGCCGGAACATCAGCGCCAACTGTGGCAGTCCACCCTCCAGGTCGAGCAGCGACCCCTGCAAGCCTATGAGGCGGTGCTGTGATGGAACTGGAAGGCTTGCTGGAGAAACTGAAACTGGATCACTTGCAGGCGCAGCTGGATGCGGTCTGCGAACAGGCCGCAGCGCAGGAGTTGGACTACAAAACCTTTCTGGCCGAAGCCCTGCGGCTGGAGTGGCAGGGACGCTTCCAGCGTGGGATTGAGGCCCGCCTGCGCCAGTCGCGCTTTCCCTGGAACAAGACGCTGGAGCAGTTTGACTTCGACTTCCAACCCAGCCTGGATCGCCGTCAGATGCGTGAACTGGCGGGCTTGAGTTTTGTCGAACGCGCCCACAACGTCGTCATCCTCGGACCACCCGGCGTTGGCAAAACCCACCTGGCAGTGGCGCTCGGTGTCAAGGCTGTTGAAGCGGGTTACTCGGTGCTGTTCCACAGTCTGGAAAGCCTGATGACCCGGCTCAACCGCGCCCAGCACGAGAACCGACTGGAGGCGACCCTCAAGCAGCTCACCTACCCCAAACTGCTCATCCTGGATGAGTTGGGCTATCTGCCGCTGTCGCACACCGAGGCCAGCCTCTTCTTCCGCCTGATTGTGCGCCGCTATGAGCGCGGCAGCCTGATTGTCACCTCCAACAAGAGCTTTCTCGACTGGGGCGAGGTCTTCAATGACCAGGTGCTCGCCACCGCCATCCTCGACCGGTTGCTGCATCATGCCACGACGCTCAACATTAAAGGCGAGAGCTACCGCCTCAAGGAGAAGCGCCGGGCCGGTCTATTGGGTCGTCCCAAACCGGCGGACGAGACCGAGCCATCCCGTGACGAACCCGAGGAGGTGATGCCGATGACCCTGTGAGTTTCCGACTTTGACGGAGGGCTTCTACC
>JAIOHN010000662.1 GCA_019912985.1 Anaerolineae bacterium
GACCGATAGTGCACAAGTACCGTGAGGGAAAGGTGAAAAGAACCCCGGTGAGGGGAGTGAAACAGAACCTGAAACCGTATGCCTACAAGCAGTCAGAGTCCCGAAGCGATTTGGGATGATGGCGTGCCTTTTGATTAATGAGCCGGCGAGTTACTGGCCGTAGCGAGGTTAAGCGCTTCAGGCGCGGAGCCGTAGGGAAACCGAGTCTTAACAGGGCGACATAGTTACGGTCAGTAGATCCGAAGCCAGGTGATCTACCCATGGTCAGGGTGAAGTGGGGGTAAAACCTCATGGAGGCCCGAACCGATGTTTGTTGCAAAAAGCTCGGATGAACTGTGGGTCGGGGTGAAAGGCCAATCAAACCTGGTGATAGCTGGTTCTCCCCGAAATGTATTTAGGTACAGCCTCGGATGATAGCCTTGCGGGGGTAGGGCACTGGATGGGCTAGGGCCTCAAATGGGGTACCAAACCCAACCAAACCTCGAATACCGTTAAGGTGTTTTCCGGGAGTGAGACTGCGGGTGCTAAGATTCGTAGTCGAGAGGGAAACAGCCCAGACCGTCAGCTAAGGTCCCTAAGGGTGTGCTGAGTGGTAAAGGATGTGGTGTTGCGCAGACAGCCAGGATGTTGGCTTAGAAGCAGCCATCATTGAAAGAAAGCGTAACAGCTCACTGGTCAAGCGACACTGCGCCGAAAATTCAACGGGGCTAAGCACACCACCGAAGCTACGGATTCATCCTGCGAAGGATGAGTGGTAGGGGAGCATTCTGCGGACCTGAGAAGGTGAGGCGTGAGCCTTACTGGAGGGTGCAGAAGAGATTATGCCGGCATAAGTAGCGCAAAGACTGATGAAAAGTCAGTCCGCCGTAAACCTAAGGTTTCCTGGGGAAGGGAAATCCGCCCAGGGTTAGTCGGGCCTAAGGCCAGGCCGAAAGGCGTAGCCGATGGACAACTGGTTAATATTCCAGTACCGTTTCGTATGCGTTTGACCGAAGGGGAGACGCAGGAGGATAGTCGGGGCCTGGTGATGGTTCAGGTCCAAGCGTTTAGGCTGTACTGTAGGCAAATCCGCAGTACATCAAGGCTGAGGCGTGATGGGGAAGTGCCGATGACCTCGGCATGAACTTCGGCGATTCCACGCTGACGAGAAAGTCCTCGCAGGGAGCATACGGGATGCCCGTACCGCAAACCGACACAGGTAGGTGGGTAGAAGATACCAAGGCGAACGAGATAACCCTCGCTAAGGAACTCGGCAAAATAACCCCGTAACTTCGGGAGAAGGGGTCCCTCCGCAAGGGGGGCGCAGTGAAGAGGCCCAGGCGACTGTTTACCAAAAACACAGGAGGCTGCTAACTCGTAAGAGGATGTATAGCCTCTGACGCCTGCCCGGTGCCGGAAGGTTAACAGGAGGGGTCATTTCCGAGCAATCGGGAAGAAGCTCTGAATCGAAGCCCCGGTAAACGGCGGCCGTAACTATAACGGTCCTAAGGTAGCGAAATTCCTTGTCGGGTAAGTTCCGACCTGCACGAATGGCGTAACGATCTGGGCGCTGTCTCGGCGAGGGGCTCGGCGAACTTGAGATACCGGTGAAGACGCCGGTTGCCCGCAACTAGACGGAAAGACCCTGTGCACCTTTACTACAACTTGGCAGTGAGCTTTGGTGATGTATGTGTAGGATAGGTGGGAGGCTATGAAGTCCCGACGCTAGTCGGGATGGAGCCGACGTTGAAATACCACCCTTAGCTTACCGGGGCTCTAACCTGTCCCCCTGAGCGGGGGAGGGGACACTGTCTGGTGGGTAGTTTGACTGGGGCGGTCGCCGCCCAAAGAGTAACGGAGGCGTCCAAAGGTTCCCGCAGGCTGGACGGAAACCAGCCGTTGAGTGCAAAGGCATAAGGGAGCTTGACTGCGAGGCCGACGGGCCGAGCAGGTGGGAAACCAGGGCTTAGTGATCCGGTGGTTCTGAGTGGAAGGGCCATCGCTCAACGGATAAAAGG
>JAIOHN010000663.1 GCA_019912985.1 Anaerolineae bacterium
GTCCAATGGGGGTATGTTCCTGATTGACGACTTCGGGCGGCAGCAGGTGCGCCCAAAAGACCTGCTGAATCGCTGGATTGTGCCGCTGGAAAAAGGCGTTGACTTCCTGACGCTGAACAATGGACGTAAGATTGAAATCCCGTTTCACGTGTTGATTGTGTTTTCGACCAATCTCGACCCGAAGGACCTGGTTGACGAGGCGTTTTTACGGCGTATCCGTTATAAGATTGAGGTCGGTAATCCATCTTACGAACAGTTCCGCGAGATTTTCAGGCTCATGTGCCGGCTGCTGAAAGTACCTTATGACGAGCAGGGTCTGGCTTATCTGCTAAACGAGTGGTATATCAAGCACGATCGCGATTTGCGCTCCGTTCACCCGCGTGACATCCTCTCACAGTTAATTGACATTGCTACATATCTAAATCGACCCCCAACGCTGACCAAGGACTTGATTGACCGGGCGTGTACGTCGTATTTCGTTGAACTGTAGCGTGCATAAAGAATATGCCGAGATGGGTAAAGTCTATAGCGGTTCTCCAGTTCCTCGCAACGCCGTCTTTATTCTCGCAGATGGCTCCTTTGTCGTCCAATGGGGCGAGATGCGTGTTCAGGAACTACTGACCGGACGCTATCGTACATATCACGATCATGATTTCAGTCATGCGATCACTGATTACGAATTAGCTCAGTTAAAGGTGGCTGGACGGGTAGAGCATTACAATCGCCAGTATGTCTGGTTGTATGCTTTACCCGAGTCCGGGCGCTTTGATCATCTGCATGAGCTGGAAAACCGGCATCGGCGGGTGCGTTCCTATTATCTCAATACCACACTTCCAAAAGCTCGGCTGGAGGAAATCCAGACGCTGCTGACTGCGGCGGCGCTGGATGATGATTTTCTGGCACGAGTACGTGGGGATGTCATCGCGATTCTGGGTAAGAATGGCGCACCATATCATAATTTACAGGATGCCGAACTGGCGCAGAAGTATCTGGTGGCGAGAGCGCCCGCCGTATTCCAGCATACCGCGGTTGCATTTGTCGAGACAAACGAGAATGCAAATCACTTTGTCCAGGCAGATGGTGAGACAAGTGACCTGAAAACCGTGATTGCCAGCCAGACGGATGTCACCGTAACGCGCGGCAAGCGCGTTGTCCTGGTGGTGGGGCCGGAAGACGAGCGCAGCGCGATCCGCAAACTGCTGCTGGATATGGAAATGGATGTTCAAACCGCCAGCAGCGCGGGTGAGGGACTGCAACTGCTGGAAGATGAAGTGCCACACCTGCTGATTATGGATTTACAGCTCCCGGATATGCACGGCTGGCAAATGCTGGCGAAGCTGAATGAAATTGACTTCTTGCGCCAGCTTCCGAAGATCATCATCGCAGATCATAGCGCGGCATCAGATACCCAGGCATTCGCGTTAACAGTGGTCAAGGCCGATATTTATCTGATGAAGCCCGTGAGCATGGCGCAGTTGCGACAGAATATCTGGATGACGCTGCGCGGTAATCAGGACCACGGTCAAAATCAGGATTTCGACCAGACCTCACAGACCTCCAATTGATTTATTGATTTTCGACTGGTAAAGTAAATATCGGTAACAGGAGCAATTATCGCGCTATGATTGTGGCGCTCTTGCTGGTTATTCTACTGGTTATTCTCATTATGTCATTTCAAGGCAAAGGACGAGTTCCCTGGGCGGGGAAACTGCGACGGCTCCATGCGGGCAGTGCGCATCGCGGTGAATGGATGGCTCCGAACGCTGTCCTGGAACGGGTTCGCGATGATTACCTGGAAGCGGTGGATTGGCTGCACAACAGCATGATGCTGGACCGGGCGCAGCGCTGGGTGGTCGCGCCGATTTATCTTGAGGGCGGCTATCTCAAGCGGTTTCAACGCATTGTCAACTACTATCAATCTACAGACAAGATGCAGGCGTATGGTGTGCTGCGCTCTGCCCATGAAGTGAGCGTGCGGCATTTTTCGGAAGATGGCGAACACTGCCTGGTCATTGACACACAGACGCAGCGGCGGATGGCGACCTACGATCTGGAAACTGGTGAACGGCTGCATACCCAGGACCTGGGTGAATGCACCTGTGTCTATCAGATGGTCTATAGCAGTGGCGGCAACCGCTGGAAAATCGAAGCCTTTATTCAAGAACTCCCTGCCAGGTGGAGTCATCTCAGTAGCACGCAGCGTATTCAGGTGCTTCCCAATTTACCGGAAGGTGCCGGGCACGATAACTAACCAGAGTTACGCAAGCGTAACGTTTTGAACGTCAGTTGACTCTGGTTGTATTTTCGTTGACATACCCAGACCCCATTCCATAGGCGACAGACATCTATGATTTTTGTCACGGGCGGCACCGGCTTTCTCGGTCGACATTTAGTTCCTGCATTATGCCGAGAAGGTTATCACATCCGCTTGCTCACCCGCGATCCCGAAAGCCACCCCTGGCTCTGGCGCTATCCACGCGTGGAAATCATCCGAGGCGATTTGACTCATCCCGAAACCTATGCCTCTGCGCTGCAAGACTGTCGCTATGTCGTACATGCGGGAGGCATTTTTCGTATGTGGGGGGATGAGAGTCAGTTTTTTGAGGCAAATGTTGAAGGCAGCCTGGGGTTGATGGATGTGGCAGCCAGCCTACCAATCGAGCGTTTTATTCACATCTCGACTGTGGCGGTGATTGGCAAGCCAGCGCCGGATCGCGTCATTGACGAGACATATCCACCCAGTCCACTGGATGCCTACCAGCGCAGCAAGCTGCAAGCCGAAAGAAACGCGCTGCGCTATTGCCATGAGCAGCAGCTGCCGGTAGTGGTACTGCGTCCCGGGGCCTTCTACGGACCGATGGGTCACTATGCGTTTAACCGTCTGTTCTTCAAGGACCCCATGCGTGGTATTATTATGCAGGTTGATGGCGGACGTTACATTATTTTTCCAGTGTATATTGCGGATGTCGCGAAGAGTATTGTGCTGGCGTTGAAACATGGTCAGGTCGGTGAGATTTACAATATCTGTGGTGACTGGATTACGCACCGAGAAGCCTTCGATATTATCTGTGAAGAGGCGCAGTTACACTGGCCGCGCATTCCCATGCCACACTGGCTGGATTTGCCGGTGGCGCAGGTGATGGAAGCTGGCTTTAATCTGATTGGTCGCGAGCCTTTCTGGCCGATGAACCTGCTGCGGTCGTATGTGCATAATAATTGGCGGGTATCAAGTGAGAAAGCCCGGCGTGAACTTGGCTTTGAACCGATTGACTTTCGTGAAGGTGCGCGCCGGACAATTGCCTGGTATCAGGCTGCTGAGCCGGAGAATTTGCCGGAGTTGAACTGTGATTGATGAAGCGAAAATTTACGTGCGGAGTGGTGACGGTGGTGATGGCCTCATCCACTTCCGGCGCGAGAAGTATGTACCGCGCGGTGGTCCTGCTGGTGGTGATGGTGGGAACGGCGGTGATGTAGTCTTAACTGTGAATCCGAAGATGGCGACTCTGGCGATGTTTCGCAAGCGTATCCACTTCAAGGCCGATTCTGGTGGACGTGGCGGCTCGAATAACAAGACAGGCGCGAGTTCCGATGAACTGGTGATCGAGGTGCCGCCTGGAACTGTGGTGCGCGATGCGGAAAGTGGCGGGCTGCTGGGCGATCTGGTCTATGAGCATGACCGGATTGTGGTCGCCAAAGGCGGACGCGGCGGACGTGGCAATGCGCGTTTCACCTCGGCATCACGCCAGGCACCGCGCTTCGCTGAAAAAGGCGAGCCAGGCGAGGAGCGCTGGATCACACTGGAATTGAAGCTAATTGCTGATGTGGGCCTGGTGGGTGCGCCGAATGCGGGCAAATCCACGCTGCTATCGGTGATTAGCAACGCCAAGCCGAAGGTCGCGGATTATCCATTTACGACCTTAGAGCCGAACCTGGGCGTGATGCGGTATGACGACCGTGATATCGTGGTGGCAGATATCCCCGGTCTGATCGAGGGCGCGCATGAAGGAGTAGGCTTAGGACATGCCTTTCTGCGGCATGTCCAGCGTACACGCGCGATTATCCATCTGTTAAACGGTGCGGGTGAGGATCCACTGGCGGACTACAATCAGATCAATGTCGAGCTGGCACTATATGATGAGCGTCTCGGCGAGAAACCGCAGATTGTGGTGTTTAACAAAATTGATCTGCCAGAAGCGCAGGAACGCTGGGAGAAAGTGGATGCCGAACTCAAGCGTCGTGGCGTCAAAGCGATGGTAATCTCTGCGGCAACCCAGGAAAACATCGACAAGCTAAAGCAGACCGTGTTGCAAACAGTCGAGTCGCTTCCCGAAGAAAGCGCGTTGTTTGTCGAGGAAATGCCGGTTTACGAGCTGCCTGAAGTTGAGATTCCCTTCAAGATTACGCGTGATGAGGATGGCGTTTTTCGTGTCACCGGCAGGCGTATTGAACGGGCCGCAGCCATGACCTACTGGGATCATGATGAGGCAGTTCTCCGCTTTCAGGAAATCCTGGAAA
>JAIOHN010000664.1 GCA_019912985.1 Anaerolineae bacterium
CAGGTGTTCACGGGTGATCGGGCCAAACCGGCGCGAATCCCGACTGCGGTTTCGATTATCACCCATCACAAAATATTGGTTGGCCCCTAAAACCCACTGATCATCTGGACAACTGCCAGCCGTACAGGGCTCATTGATATAGGGCTCATTTAAAAGTTGCCCGTTGATATACACCTGCCGATCGAGAATCTCTACTGTTTCGCCAGGCATACCGATCAGTCTTTTAATCAGCGGCGGTTCGACACCTGGCCGGTCCGGCGACTCAAAAACGACGATTTCCCCGCGTTCCGGCTCAGCCAGGAGAAAATTCACTCGGCTGACAATCACCCGCTGACCAGTAAAAAAGGTGGGTTCCATGCTGGGGCCATCGACATAAAAACGCACACTGGCAAGATCAACTAACGAATAAATCGCCACGATCAAGACGATTGTTTCGAGAATCTCATACCAGAATGTCCGGCGTCGTAGTCGGGGACGGCTCGCAATTTGTACATTATCATTCATGGTCATGCCCACCACACTTATCATCCAGGGTCGGGTTATACCCGCGCTACGTCACCCATTGACACCCGCAACGCTTTGGGCCACGATTATAGAACGTAAAAACAACCTCAACAATCGTGGGTTTTCGTACATCCTTCCAACTTCTACAATAGGTTACGCAACTGTTCCTAGGAATCGGTTTATAGTAAAGTGGTAAAGCAGCACTACAACCAACAAGGATATAATAACGTTTTGGCTGGGGAAAACATACTGGTCGTTGATGACGGCCAAGAAAACCGCGACTTTGTGGTGGAATATGTCCTTCAACCCAATGGCTATCAGGCGATGGTTGCCCGCGATGGCCGCGAAGGACTGGAACTAGCGATCAAATATCGTCCTGACCTCATCCTGCTGGATTTACAGATGCCACGCATGACCGGCATCCAGGTTTTGCAGCAGCTTGCCGCCCGCAAAATGGACATTCCCGTCATCTTGATGACTTTCCACGGCTCAGAGGAGATCGCAATCGAAGTATACCGGATGGGCGTGAGGGATTATCTCAAAAAGCCCTTTTCGATTGACGAGATGATTGACGCCATCGAACGCAGCCTGACCGAAGTTCGGTTGCAGCGTGAAAAAGAAGCGCTGATGGAGCGTGTTATTCAATCCAACCGCGAGCTTCAAATGCGTGTCCAGGAGATGAATGTGCTGTACAGCGTGGGCAAAAGCGTGACCGCCACGCTGGATATTGATAACCTTCTGCCGCGAATTGTCGATGCAGCGGTTCAAGTGACTCACGCCGAAGTCGGCCAGATTTATCTTATCACCCCCGATAACACGCTGGTCTGCCGTGCGCTCAAACGCCAGGGCGATAATCACACCCAGGCCATCAACATCGTTATTCGTGATCGAGCTGCGCTGCAAGTGATGGAAACAGGAAAGCCGCTGGTGCTAACCCCAGAGCAGCTAAACCATAACCATGACGGCCCAATTTCGATGGCTTATGCCCCACTGGTTTTTCGCAACAGGGTGTTGGGCATCCTGGGAGTCAGTACCGTCTCGTCTGAGGGTCACATCTTCACCAAGCACGACAGCGCGCTGTTGAGCACACTCTCGGACTATGCCGCGATTTCCATCGAAAACTCGCGTAACTTCGCTGAACTGCGAGCCGCCAAAGAACGCGAGAATGCCCAGCTTAGAGGCACATTCGAAAAGTTAGTCCCGCCTTCTGTAGTCAATCGCATCCTCTCAAATCCCGATTCGCTGGAACTGGGT
>JAIOHN010000665.1 GCA_019912985.1 Anaerolineae bacterium
AAATAGTTCTGGGCATAGATGACTGCCAGGCCCGGATTACCCTGAGCCAGCGCAGTTTTAATTTGCAGTAAATAGGCGCTTTCAATGGTTGGGTCGATATAGAGCGCCAGGAAAGCCTGCTGCGCCGCTTCATCCAGCTCACCCTGCTGAAAATAGATTTCGCCCCGCTCGACGATCAGGCTGACATTGCTCTGTAATTCGGGGCGATTCAGTGCTTCGTCGAGGGTACTCAGTGCATCCGTATAACGATTGAGCAGGGTATAACGTTGGGCTAACAGCAGATAGGCATCGGCCAGTCGTGGATCGCCCTCAATCGCGGCCTGGGCGCGATTTTCCAATTGCGTCAGATAACCCTGAGCCTGGCCGGTGGAACCTTCATCAAAAGCCTGCTGTGCCAGATAGTAAAATATCTGCGCGAAGCCCAAATCGACCAGCGGCTTATAGTCCTGACTGGGTGTTTCGTCGAGGCGGCTTTCCGCTTCCTGCATACGAGACAGTGCACCCTGTGGGTCATCGGCTTGCAGCAGCGCCAGCGCTTCGTAGTAATAAGGGGAGGGGTTGAAGCTGAATTCTGTGGACTCACGCTCTTTCACCAGTGTCGGCAACGCCTGCGCGAATTGACCATAGTTAATCAAACTGACCGCATCCTGTACAAAGCGACTGCTCACTTCGGGATAGATACGGGTGGGTGCCGGTGGCGCATCAATGCTTCCCTGGGCGATAGACGCAGGCACGGTTGGGCTGGGTGTCAGTGTCAGGGCAGGTGTGGGAGAGGGCGTAGGCGTGAATCCAGGGGTGTTCGTGGGCGTGGCTGATGGTGTAAAGCTTGGTGTGGCAGATACGCCAAAGACTGTGCGCTGTGCATCAGGATTGGTGGCGAGTACGATCGCACCGATGATGCCAGCAATTACGAGAATCCCGGCAATACCGCCCAATACGACCATCTGTAAATACAGACTGTCCCGCTCACCGGCACGTCGGCGCGTTTTCTTCACCCACTGCACCTGTTCGATTTTATCCGGTGCCAGCCGATATTCGCGCAGAATGGCATCCACTTGCTGCTGTGCTTGGGCGATCCGCTGTGCATCGGGGATTGGCACACCCTGCATTGAAGCTGTTGTCGGAGCGTTACCAGTCGGCTCATCAGTGGGAGCTTGTCCGGCCAGCAATTGCTCACGCGTCAGACCAAGCTGCTGCAAGACTTTCAATCCAGTTTCATTATTCGGGTTGATTTCAAGCAGTTTCTGCAAGCAAAATACACGCTCTCGCTGATTGCGCGAGATACTTGCCAGCCAGATCCAGGCGGCCTCACTACCGGGATCTAACCGCAGCGACTGTTGCAATAAGGTTCGCCCCTCATCCTGTTGCCCGGCTTTAATGGCCGCAATACCACGTTGTCGAAGTTCTTTTGCCTGCTCGCTCGACACGGTTGCTCCCTTCATTTGCTGGCATAGTTTAATTGTATATCAAAGCAAGTATCGAGAAAATCAAAAAGCCGGTAAGGTTCTCCCGGCTTTCAAGTTGAGTTGTTGGGCTATGTGGATTTATTCAACCGGAGCCAGCTCCGCATTGATATAAGTGATGCGGCCTTCGAGTTCCGCGCTAACCGGATCGTTCGCCTCAAGATAGTCCAGGAGAACCTCAAAGTCTACCTTGCCAAAGTCATACGGTTCAATTGCGTTCTCAGCCAGCACCGTAAATCCATCGCCACCTGTACGGGTGAAGTCATTGGCTACCACCGTGTAAACGGCCTCGGGATCAATCGGCTCGTACTCACCGGCTTCATTCAGCACATCCACACTGATGATGCGGTTGCCGGGTTCCAGGGTGGGGTCGATGGTGTAGCGCAGGCCGGAGACCTGTAAGAACCGCCCGGCAAGCTCGTCACGGCTGACCTGCCCCTCATCATTGAGTGTAAGCTCGGAGACGCCGTTTTCCAGCGCGGCGATCACATCCTGGCCGCTCAACTGGAAGGTGCTCATCAGGTTACCGAAGGGTTGGACGGTCAGCACTTCGCCCAGCGTGATTTTACCTTCGTCAATATCAGCGCGAATACCACCACCGTTCATGAACGCGATCTGGGCGTTGGTTTCAGCGCGCATGGCGTCCGCGATCACGTTGCCGAGCAGACATTCTTCGACACGGCAGAAAGTGCGGTCGCCGGTCAGGAAAATCTCGGTATGACCAACCAGTTCGTTGCGGATTTCTTCGAGCGGCTCAACCAGTCCTGCAACCAGATCGGAAACATCTGGATCAGGGGCGATATATTTGGAGAGCAGGATAGCGTCGCCGCCCCAGTCACTCAGCACACCATTGGCATCAAATACCACGTCGAGGCGGCCCAGATATTTGGTTTTGGTGCTGGCCTGCACCACCAGAACCGGCTCTTCACTGGCGCTGCTTAACACGGTTGGATACTCGCCACGCGCACCAGCATAGGTGTTGCTGAGGAAAGTGTTGGTGTGTCCACCGACCACCACATCAACACCACTGACATTTTGCGCGACTTCCATGTCTGCGCTGTAACCGATGTGCGTAAGCAGGATAATCTTGTTAATACCCTGGGCAGTCAGTTCATCCACCATCTGCTGGGTTACGCTGACCAGATCATAATCAAAGGCCAGTTCCGGCCCTGGTGAGGAGAGAATTTCGGATTCCGGCACGACCAGGCCGATGATGCCGATCTGCTGGTCACCAACTTCCAGAATGGCGTAGGGTTGTACCTTGTCAGCCAGGAACGGTGAGTCGCTGAAATCGACATTGGCTGTCACCACAGGGAAATCAAGCTCATCAATGAAATCGGCCAGCACGTCATCGCCGTTATCGAATTCATGATTGCCCAGGGTCATGGCATCATAGCCAATCATGTTCATGATCTGAGCACTGTCCTGACCAAGATAGGCGATGTGAAACAGCGTACCGGTGAAGCGATCACCACCATCAAGCAGAAGCGTATTTTCTGCTTCACTGCGGATCTGATTGACGACAGTAGCCTCGCGGGCAGCACCACCGTCTCCATTACTATCCGGCTCATGCTCGGCATGAACGTCGTTAGTATGCATGATCGTGAGTGAGAAGGTTTCCTCGTCCTGGGCGCTCACTGCTGAAACTAAAACGACCAGGAAAACCGAAAAAAACACCATTAATCGAGCACGTGACAACATATATTTCTCCTGTGAGTAGAGCGACTCACAAATGCTAATGGTGAATTCTTATGAGGAGTGAGGGAAAAGGTTAAACTGTTCTTTAAGGAAAGATCAAATAAAGTTAATCAGACCGGCGGCCAGGGATAGTTGGGGCCTGCACCTGGCTTTGGATAGCGTTTCTGCTGCAAGATACGACGTAAGCGAGATTTAAACGCGTTGATTTCATTCGTCGACAACAGTTCAGCGATGCGGCGGCTGTAAGTCGTATTTGTGTCATCCAGGATAGCGCAGAGTTTTTCTAAACATGCGATTAAATCATCTGCGATAGTTTCGCCCGCAAAGTCCCAGACGACCGTGCGCAGTTTGTGTTCGGCATTAAAGCTAATTCCGTGGTCGATACCCCAGAGATGATTATTTTCGTCTAAGAGACAGTGACCCCCTTTGCGGTCGGCATTATTGATGATGTAGTCGAACAGACTCAAACGCCGAAGCTGTGGTTGTAAGCTTTCGTCAAACGCGAAGTAATTCAGATTGGGGTCATGGTCGATAAAGAATTGCAATGACCCCAATCCATGTGGACCATCACGCAGGATGGTTGGTGGCACCAGTTCCCACCCCAGCTCGTATGAAGTGAGAAATGCAGCCACTTCACGATAGCAAAGTGTGCCATCAGGAAAATCCCACAGCGGGCGTTCACCTTTGCGCGGCTTGTAGACCGCCATGGTCTTCACATCCTCATACTCCACGCTGAGCAGGAACGTGTAGTTGGAGCTCCAACGCATCACACCAAATTCTTCAGTGATTTCACCCTTTTCCAGTACTTCCAGCAAGCGATCAGCGCTAATGGGTGTTTTGTTGTTCTCGTCGTCCTGAGGGGTCATCATGTCCAGTAATATACCACTCGTCCATTTTGTCGAGGATCAGCCCGTCCTGCCTGTACTATTTCCAGCGCATGCGAGCTCAGCGCTTGCATCTGCGGGCGGTCACACCACATCCGTACTACGCCCGGGTCTTGTTCAGTGGTTTCTTCTTCTGGTGAAGTAATCACCAGCTCCTGGGCAACCAGTACGATAAGATTGCGCTCTTCATCATAGCCTAATCCCATCTGCGCGACACGAAAAATGGGTTCGATCGGTTCGCGTAGTTCCATATCGAAATCACCGGGATTGACTTCGGTGGGTTCGTTGTTTTCGTTGGGATAGCGCTTGTCCAGGTCGTCAATCAGTTCTTTGATGGCTTCACTGAGGGCCCAGGCTTGCTCTTTCTCAATTACAAAGGAGACGATCTGATTCTCTTTTCCCGCTTGAAGGTGGAAAACGCGCTGCCCTTTGGGGCCAATCGTCCCCACAGTAATGAAGTCTACCGGGTTGAGTTCGATTTCTGTGCCTGGCATAAGCCATTTGCCTTTCGTCGGTCAGTCACACTACTGTTGTTCCTGTTTTTCTGCTTGCTTTTCCTGTTGTTCTTGTTGTCTTTTTTGTCGTTCCAGTTCCATCACATGGGCAATGTCGTTCATCCCTACAATAAAAGGGCGGCTGTGACCAAGAATCAGCGTACTGATTGAGGCTGGCGAAACGACAATCCGCTGGAAGTTATCCAGATGCATACCCAGATAATGTGCCAACGCCATTTTGATCAGGTCTGCATGAAAGACAATCGCCACCGTCTCGCGTGGGTGTTCATGGGCAATTTCTTCGATCGCACCAACGACACGAACCTGAACGCCATACATCGTCTCACCATTGGGAAAGCGAGCACGCGATGGATACTCCTGAACGACACCCCACATTTTGCGTTTCGCCAGGTCTGCGATCACCTTGCCTTCCCAATCGCCATACTGAACTTCACCAATCCCGTCCTTATGTAGGATTTCAAGATGAGGATGATGCTGGCGAATGGCTTCAGCGGTTTCCATTGTGCGTTCCAATGGGCTGGCATAGAGGCGCTTGAGTGGAACCTGGGCCAAACGATTGCCCAGTGCTTCGGCTTGTGCTTTACCCTCATCGTTCAGATGGACTTCTGGTGTCCACCCCGCCAGTTTTCCAGTTTTTACGAAATCATTGACGGCGTGGCGAATAAGCAAGATCTGAGTCATGTACAGCAGTCTTTATTTATGGATCCGTTTAAGTTGGATGATAGCATATCATGCTCAGAAACACACGCAAAACTTAATCGATATTCACGTTTGCGTTTTAAATCAGGCCAGATCCCATAATAAAAGCCTGAAGGATGTTGGCGCTTTCATTTCTTATGAGAATCCTTATATGATGCGCGCGTCTGATGCAGGCAGTTTTGGTATAATAGATCAATTCTGTCTGCTTTAGGAACATGGGATGAAGATCGGAATCATTTCTGATATACATGGAGATTATGCCGCATTAGATAAGGTCTTGGAGCGCTTCGATAACGACCATCAGGTTGATCAGATACTTTGTGCGGGTGACTTGATCGGTCGTGGTCCAAGCCCAGAACAGGTCGTTGAGCGGATTCGCCAGCGCCAGATTGTAACCGTTCGTGGGAATCATGACGAGTGGATTTATGAACTCTCGCCCGAACTGGCGGGTTATCTCAAGTCACTGCCGATCGACTGGCAGGGACGCTATAACGGGTGTGATATTTTTATGTGCCATGGGAAGCCAGGGAACAACATCTGGGGATTATATCGCGATCATGTTTCCGATACGCTCCTCAATATGATGCTGGAGTCGCTGGATGTGGATGTACTGATTACCGGGCATACCCATATGCCGATGTATATCCAGGTTGATCGGGGTTGCGTGCTGAATCCAGGATCATTGTATACTTTCAAAAACATGCGGCCATCATCGCATACCTATGGGGTGCTGCATCTGCCTCAGCTTCGCTTTGAGCTTTATGATGTTACCGCACCAGCCGATGCAATGATTGCCTATGGGGACTAAGAAACACGAAAATTATCCTACTCCAAGGCTAGGATAATTTTCGTGTTCAATTTTAATTAGACATTCCTTAATTTTTCGTAACCTGCTTTTTCTTATAATACAGATATAGCCATGAGTAATAAATCGCCCTATGTGCTCTTGGCCTCCAAACAAAATCTGTCACGCGAGGAAAACATATGAGTCATAAAGTACTCGTAATTGAAGATGAACGTCATGTTCTCAAAAACACACTCGATATCTTGACAATGGAAGGGTTCGAGGCACGTGGTGCTGAGAACGGTCGCTCTGGTGTTGACCTCGCACTAAAATATCGCCCTGATCTGATTATATGTGACATCGCGATGCCGGAGATGAACGGATACGAAGTGCTGGTGGAAATGCGTCAAAACGCTGAGACCGCGTTGGTGCCATTTATTTTCCTGACTGCGCGCACTGAGCGCTCCGATATTCGTCGTGGAATGAATTTGGGGGCGGATGATTACCTCACCAAACCTTTCTCAGTAGGGGAATTGCTGGAAAGTGTGCGTGCTCGGTTGAGCAAGCATCAGGTGATTCGTCGTGCTGCCGAGGAACAGTTGGATGAGCTGCGCGAAAACATCACCCTCTCTTTACCGCATGAGTTGCGAACACCTCTGACCAGCATTCTCGGATTCTCCGATATTATGCTGATGGACGGGGAGACGATGTCTGGTCAGCAAGTCGTCAAGATGGCAAGCTATATTAATGATGCAGCTCTTCGCTTATCTCGCCTGGCAGAAAATTATCTGGCATACGCCCAACTGGAAATTCTGGAACTTGACCCGGTTCGCCAGAAAGCCTTACAAGACCACACCGCCAATGCAGAAATAATTGAAATGATTTCAGAATCGGTGGCGCATCGGGCGCAGCGTGAGTTTGATCTTTCTCTGTCACTGAAACCTGGCGAGGTTCGTATACAGGAAGATTATCTGCGCAAGATGGTTGAAGAACTTTTAGACAATGCCTTTAAATTCTCTACAGCGGGAACGCAGGTAAGCGTCAAAGGTGAGCCGTATGGCGACGTTTATCGCATCGAAATTAAAGATCGAGGTCGTGGTATGACCGCAGACCAGATCAAACGCATTGGCGCGTTTATCCAGTTTGATCGTGATTTCTATGAGCAGCAGGGGATGGGTTTGGGGTTGGTCATTGCTCGGACATTGGCCGAACTTCACAATGGAAAATTCACGATGGAAAGCGTACCCAAACAAGAAACTTGTGTATCCGTTGATTTGCCTCTTGCATGACAACCTTTATTCAATAATGAGGCGAGACGTGGTACTGTGAATACAGTGAACAATCACGTTCACAACCTCGCGTAAGTGCCGCCCTTCGGGGCGGCGCTTTTTTTACCACGCCTCGCCATATGTATCTTAACATGAAATCCGGCTGACCGAAAAACGGCCTCTCCGCCTTGTAATAGAGTCTAGTTGCTTTAGCTTCGGTAGAACTTTCTCACTCGATGCGAAACCGAGACACGTGGTAAACTGACATCCTTATGAGGGAATAGAAACAGGGAATGTCGTGGCTGACGAAGCGAACAATCCAGTGCCGGTAGAGCACTACACCCGCGAGTACTTTGAAAAATGGAATTATGCGGACCGTGGCCTGGGCAAATACAGCATGTACTGGTTTGCGCGGCGTTACTATGCGGCCTTGATCCGACGGTATGCACCACCCGGCAAAGGGCGCTTGCTGGAAATGGGCTGCGGATTGGGACATTTACTGGGTTTGCTGCAAGATGATTTTGAGTGTGTGGGTATTGATCTCATCGACTACAGCATCGAACAGACACGGCTGAATGCGCCACGCGCGACGACCATGCAGATGAGCGCAGATGATCTCTCGGCTTTTGAGGACGACTCATTCAGCGTGGTGGTTGCCTTGCACCTGGTGGAGCATTTGCCGGATCCAGCGCATACGATCCGTGAGGTCAGCCGCATTTTGAAGCCCGGTGGCCTGTGGTTGTTTGCGACACCGCATCCCGATTATGCGCTGCGCCACTTCAAAGATCGTGAGAATGACGCCATCGGCAAGGATAAAACACACATTAATGTCCATCCTCCCCAACAGTGGCGCATCTGGTGTGAACAGTCTGGTTTTTCGATGATCAAGCACTTTGGTGATGGCCTGTGGGATGTGCCTTATTTGCCTGTTTTGCCGCGCCCTATTCAATTTGGATTATTTGGTGTTCCAGCCCTGCTTCAGGTTGTGACGCGAACCACCTCTACGCCGTTGAGCCTGGGCGTGAATCAAATCGGCATTGCGCGCAAAAATGGTACTTCGTAAACAGGCCTGTGGTCAATTCACCTCTTCGCGTTTGGTGAGTTGCGGATGGTAATAAGTTGCTGCAAGTGCGAGGGCAGCCCCTAAAGCCAGAATACCCGGTGCCAGCAGTGGATCTGCACCCATCAGTGCATCCATCACTACTTCGCCTGCTGTTGCGTTCGGGCGGATTTCCAGCTCAAACGTCAGATTGCCGTTTAAGTGGAGAAAAATCCCTAACAGACTGCCCAGGCCAACCAGAATCATCACCGCCCGCAGAAAATAGATCGTACGGCGTGAGGGGCGGAAATACACCGCCCCCACCGCCAACAGCCCCAGCGCACACAGAACAAATGGAATCAATTGCAGCGGTTCCATGAAGTGTTCTGTGAGCAGGAGTTCAATCATGGTCGCCGTACAGAGCCCTGCGACCGTGATGAGCAGGAAGCGTCTTAGCCGCTGCTCGACAATAGCGGAATTCATCCCGCCCCCAGGAAGTTTGTCGCGTAAGTGATGTCCACCTCCGGTGCAGCAGTCGCCAGCATATCCAGAAATGCAGCATAATCTGCAAACGGACGGGCATCAATGAGCTGCTGCGCAATTGCTTCGTCAACGCCCGGAATCTGCATCAAAGTTGCTGCGTCGGATTCGTTTACATCAACCGGCACGTAGACATACGCTTCATAACCGGCGACGGTGGCATCATCAACATATTTCCCGATCTCACGCCGGAACTGTAAAATGCTGATATACGGGCGATATTCATTGAATTCGCGCACCATCCGGTTGCTCATATTCGGGATTGTCAGAAATTCATCACCGCTGGCTGTGTTCAGATTCAGGAGCGTAAATTCAGCGGTCGTAGCTACCTCAATGGGCTCGATGGTTTCATCGTCATCGGCAGTACTCAGTAGATTGTTATCGTAGTCCGAGAAATCAACCACTGGGTAGTAAGGCCCTTCCGTTTGTGCTGCGGTGGGGGTCAGGGTTGCTTCTGCATCTCCCAAATTCAGCACGATATTTCCGATAGCAATGCGCAGCGGATCACCGTTCTCGTCAGTGGTGTCTTCGGTTTGCAGGAATAATGTATCCCCGGCATTGTTAAAAGCGCCATCATTTTCGACTTCAGCCTGGTCTTCTTCGAAATAGAATTGCGAAGTCAGCACTTCTTCACCATCAATTTTTACCTTGAAGTGAATGTGTGATGGGCGCGGTTCATAAGCACCAGGTTTGACTGTCAGAAAGGCATAAGTGCCATCTTCAGCAGTTGTTGCCGTGCCGAAATACTGAAAATCAGGCAGCAACACACTTGGGTCACTGTCATTAGGATGATCGTAGTTGCCATTGACATCAGTTTGCCAGATTTCGACAGTCGCTCCGGCAATGGGTTCACCAGTGGCATCGGTTACGGTTCCTTCAAGTAAAACTGGGGTGCTGCTGTCCTGCGCGAATACACTGCTTACGACTGCGAATAATAAAAGCCCCAAAAGTCCAATACGGAAAATTGATTTCACCGGGTGCTCCTAATCTCTTTACTTATCCAGGCATAAATTTAGCGAATTTTGATAAGTCTGAGGTTATACCTGCCTCAAATAACCTTAAATCTTTTTAAGGGATGGCTTGTACACGGACGTGACCTTGTTGGCAGCAGATGACTCATAGTCCTTTTTCTCTATCAGATAAGCGCATCGTAGGAGTACCTGTTTGTGTTATTATCAAGAGTAGGGGATGAGCTGGTATGGGTTGGAGGTTTCATGCGGTATGTAGCGGCTATTTTGGTGATTTTATTGATCTCGGTGGGAACCGTTGGGGCGCAGGATGTCGAAGAAAAGATTGTCTGGTACTGGGGAATTGATCTGGATGCAGCGACATTAGTCGCTTATAATGTGCAGGGGAATCTGAACAAATTGGATGTTCCTCTTGATCCGTCAAACCCACAGGCGCTGGTCTGGCGTGTGGATGATGAAACAGCACTGGCGCTGGTTGAAATTGACCATCAACTGTTGCTATATGAACTTTCAACCGATTCCGCGACCAGAATGGTGACTTTAAAAAGCTGATAAGGCCAATTTCGGTTTACAAAGTCACTTAGTTATTCTTAAATAAGAGAAGTGAGTAGTAGGACTGCGTCGCAGTCCTACTTTTTTTTTATACCCACTGATCACGGCAAAAGGTAAATCACACATGATCAAAGCGCAAAGACTGTCTATTCGGCTTGGTAATCGGCTGCCGTTCTATTACGGTTGGGTGATCTGGGGCGCAGCAACACTGGGGATTATTGCTACTGCTCCCGGGCAAAGCTTCACGGTGTCGCTCTTTATCGATCACTTCATCGCCGATTTTGGATTGGACCGTACCACAGTCTCCAGCCTTTACAGCCTGGGAACCTTTATTGGCGCGTTGAGTTTGACCTGGGTGGGGCGCAAGATTGACCAGTATGGCAACCGGCGTGGGACACTGGTCATCGCAGCCTTGTTCGCAGTAGCACTCAGCCTGTGGTCGTCTGTTGGTGGGATTCCAGGCTTGTTGGTTGGATTTATCGCTATTCGGGGATTGGGGCAGGGCTCGCTTTCTCTTTCCAGCAGTACGCTGATCGCGCAATGGTTTCGCTACCGGCGCGGGTTCATGATGAGTTTATCGCTGATCGCTTTTGCCCTGTTTCAGCGTTTCTACGTTCCCTGGCTTCAAAGTATCTTGGAAATCTATGATTGGCGACAGGTATGGCCGATGCTGAGTCTGGGCGTGGCGCTGCTGGTGCTGCCCCTGACCTGGCTGTTGGTGCGTGATCGCCCAGAAGATATGGGATTACTGCCGGATGGTGCCGTCAAAGAGGTGGATGACAGCGCAGCAAAGTTCGATGATGAAGATAATTGGACGCTGCGTGAAGCGATGCGAACACCAATCTTTTGGGTGTTTATCGGTGCGCGACTCCTGCCACCTGCCTGGGCAACAGGTCTGATCTTGCACCAACTGTCGTTGTTTGAATCGCTGGGTCATGGACCACATGTGGCTGCGGAAGTTTATGGCAATATGGCGCTGATTACCGCTGGCGTATCGCTGATTGCGGGCTATATTGTGGATCGCTGGCGACCAGGCCGCGCATTGACTTTGCAGTTGGTTGGCCTTATCGGAGCCATGTATATGGCGACCTTCATGTTTGAAGGCTGGCAGTTATTGATTTATGCGCTGTCATTAGGTGTAGTGATGGGCAGCGGCGGTGCTTTCGATGGTGCAGTATGGGCGAATCTGTTTGGCCGTAAATATCAGGGGTCTATCCGTGGTTTCGCAACGACAGGCATGGTCGCTGGCAGTGCAATAGGGCCGGTCATCTTCAGCCTGAACTATGATCTGGCTGGCAATTATGAAACTGTGCTATGGTTGGGCATTGGCTTAACTGCTATTGCGATTATCTTGAGTCTGCTGGTACCCGAGCCAGGTCACAGGAGTGAATCTAATGTCGTCGAACAACACCCCGCCGGATGACCCGTTTAAGTTCACTATTGAAACTTATGATCAGGTCGCGCCGGACTATGTAAAGCGTCATAAAACATCAGGTTGGTGGGATCAACCGAATCCGGGCATGATCCAGTTCCAGCCCTATCTACCTGCAAACGCCCTGGTGTTGGATCTCGGCTGTGGACCGGGGGAGGATGTCCTCAAGATCGGGAAGGCTGGTCATCGTGTGGTCGGGATGGATCTCTCCTGGGGGATGCTGTCTCAGGCACGATCCTACGTAGGCGGCAGCGTCGCACAGGCGGATATGCGCGTGCTGCCGGTTGCATCGGGCCGCCTTGACGCAGTCTGGCTGAATGCTTCACTGCTGCATCTGCCTCGCCAGGATGCACCACAAGCACTGGGAGAAATTTACCGCGTGTTGCAACCAGAGGGCTTGCTGTATTTGAGTGTAAAGCAGGGACAGGGTGAGGGTTATCAGTACCATCTGGGCAAGCGTTACTACACCTTCTATGAATCCGATGAATTGCACAGCCTGGTCACTAGCCAGGGATTCCAGCTCGTAGAAACCTGGACGCGGGATGCTGGCGATACCACCTGGTTAGCTGTGATTGCACGAAAAGCCTAAAATAACGCACGCCACAGCAGGAAAAATACCATCCCAATCACAATCGTGGGCAGAAGTTTGTGCGTGCGCCAGGCGATAATGCCGGAGACAATACCAGCAATCAGGTAGGCGTTGCTCAGACTGAATGCTAACTCACCTTCGGGCATCACCATAATCGGGATCGTGATCGCTGTGAGCACGGCCACGGGAACATAACGCAAGGCCCCCAGTACGGTGGGTGGCATCTGCCAGCGACCGATCAACGCCATTGGCGGATAGCGAACTCCAAATGTGACCAATACCATCGCAGCGATGAGCAGTGCCATTCTTTATTTCTCCTGCAAGACGGCACTTTGCTGGTTCATCGTCTCGGCAGTGAACCCCGCCAAAATACCAGCGAGCGCCGCAATGATTAGTCCGAGTTTATTGGGTATGCCATTGGTCAGGACCGCAACAATCCCGGCGCTCAGCGCGCAGATCAGCATCGGGCGATTCTTGATTAATGGCATGGTGATCCCAATAAAAGTGACCACCATCGCAAAATCCAGCCCTAGTTGTGCGAAATTTTGTAAGCGCTGCCCGGCGACGATGCCGACCACAGTGACAAGCTGCCAGTTGATGTACATTGATACCGCCGAGCCGAAGTAGTACCAGTGTTTGTAAGGCGATTTATCCTCGCGTTGATAATGACTGATGACTACGGCATAAGTCTCATCGGTGAGCCAGAAGCTGAGCGGCAATAACCAGCGCTGTGAGAGGTGACTCACATAGGGCGCGAGTGATGCGCTGTAGAGCGCGTGGCGCAGGTTCACGATAAACGTTGTCAGCACAATGATACTGAAGGCGGCACCCTGGCTGATGAGGCCCACTGCGATAAATTGCGCAGAGCCAGCGAAGACGAATAACGACAGGCCCATGATCACAATGGGGTCAATGCCGTTAGCAACCGCGACGGCTCCGTAAATAAGCCCGAAGGGGATCGCGCCGATAATGAGCGGAAAAGTGTCTCTCGCTCCGCTGATGAATTCAGTTCTACGATTTGGCGACATGATTTATCCCAGGCGGTACTGACCGGGGGTAACGCCAACCACACGCTTGAATTGGCGTGTGAAATGGCTTTGATCGGTGAAGCCAATGGTGGAGGCAATATCGGTCAATGGCACACCATTTCGCAACAGTTCTTTCGCCCGCTGAATGCGAGTGTGAATAAGATACTGGTGCGGTGGCAGGCCAATCTCCTGGCGAAAAGTGTGTGCCAGATGATAGGGACTGAGTCCGGCCACTGTCGCCAGTTCCTGCAACGAGAGATTGCGTTCGTGATTGGTCTCGATATAACGGCGCACATCGTTGATGCTGAAGGGGGTAGATTGCTGCCTCGGTGGGGCGTTCACTGCGTGTCGCAGAATCAATTCGCCAAAGACTGTGCGCAGGCCGCTGCTAAGAGCTAGCAGGGATGCGTCAGTTGCCATCGATTGGTGCAAAGCGATAAGCTGCTGGGCAAGCTGTTTGTCGCGGATGACGGGCTGCCCGAAGAAAGGCATCGGCCATGTCCTGCCCGTAATCTCGCTGGCGATGTCTTGGAGTGTTTTTAACGCCGGATAAAACATGCGATACTTCCAACCATTGATGTTGACCGCCTGTCCGGTGTGGATTTCGCCAGGATTGATGACGACCACAGTCCCTGCTGGCGCGACATGAATAGCGCCGCGATAATAAAAAGTCTCGGCACCGGCCTCAATCACACCAATTGCATAGCCTTCATGAATGTGGCGGCTGAAGCTGTGGGTGATATAACGCGCGTGAAGCAGCTCAAGCGCGTCGAATTCACGCTTGCACCAGTAACGAACGGTTTCTGTCGATTCTATTCCGGTCATGATCCTTAGTATACTCAGCGTGGCAGCACATTTCTTGTACGTTCTTGCGGTTTACAAGGTCAGTTCGTTTGCCAGCCAGCGTCGTACAATGGTCCGTGTTGGGAGGAAGGCGATGTGTTCTGGCAGATGCGCGCGGTCAAACCATTTTGCTTCAACTGCATCGTCACTGGCTTGGAGATTTCCACTAGAGATAGAGGCTGTGTAGACGATGACGATATTGGCGATGCCACCATCGTCGGGTGTATGAAATACATCGAGCAAGTTCTCGACTGTGACGATCAACCCGGTTTCTTCCAGCACTTCACGACAGCCTGCCGCCATGGGGTCTTCGTTCCATTCCATAAAGCCTGCTGGCAGTGCCCAGTAATCTTTGAAAGGGTCATGCGCACGCCTGATTAATAAAATGCAATCGCCTTGCTGGATAAGAACTGCAATGGCGACCTTTGGTTCAAAGTAGACGATATGATCGCAGGTGGGACACACAGGGCGCTGCATACCATGGCGGTGCTGCATTTCCAATTTTGTCCCGCACATCGGACAAAATCGCGCTATTCGTTCCTGGCTCATACGCGCCCTCTCCAGCGGTTGAGTACAAAATAAACGACCATGACCAGAATTACACCCCCGCCGATAACCAATATTGTCCCCACTGTCGTATTATCGAGGTTCGGCTGTGCAGGCGCTTCCTCCGGCGCAGGCATTTCCTCGGTCTTTAACACAGAGGCGGTGATGGAGGCTGTCGGTGCGATTTCCTGACTCTGGATGGCAGCAGCACCGCTGCTTTCCATGGCTTCCGGTGGTGCCTGGGAAGGTTGTGGGCTAGGCGATGGTGACACTTGAAATTCATCTGCTGGCGCAGCATAACGCAGTTCGCCGCCAGCACCATCCGCAGCAGCGTCATCTGCTTCATCTGCCTGCGGCTCCTCAGCGGTGATGCCTTCTTGCTCCTCGGCTGCCGTCGTGGTATCGGGCATGGTTGCCGCAAAAGGCTCGATGTCCATTGTGGTGGGTGCGGTTGGCGTAGAGAGCGGCATCAGCGTATCGGTCATTGTCGGTGCCTGCGCCACATCGGCAGCTTCGGGTGCATGTACAGTATCCAGCCGTAGGAAGTACACCCCAAAGGTCAACAGGAAAATTGCGGCGATGGCACCAGCGGCGCTAACGATCACTGGGAAGGATAGCGTGCGGCGCGGCGTGAATGTGCTGACATCCAGTGTTAAATCGCGCGGTGATTTCAAGATCGGCAGTTGATTGACCAGTTGAACTGTTTGACGCAGGGTTGCCAGTTCCTGCCGCAGCACCGGGTCCGCCTGCAGACGTCCTTCCAGCTCTGCCCGCTCCTGGTCGGTGATTTCGCCATCGAGATAAGCCGATAGCAGTTCGTAGTCGTGTTCAGTCAAATTGCGGCTCATGGGATTTCCAGTAAGACATTACTCGTTATTAAGACGAAATTCCGGCGGTAAAAGTTCCTGAAAAGCCTGCAAACAATCGCGCACGGCGACACGTGCGCGGCTGAGCCTTGATTTGACTGTACCCAGGTTCGCGTTGACCACATCAGCGATTTCTTGATAACCCATGCCCTGAATATCACTCAGGATGAGTACGGTACGCTGATCGGTTCCCAGTGCGTTGATGCAATCCTCAATCACGCTGCTGAGCTCACTGTCCTGGGCGACTTCTTCAGGCGTGGGTGAGTCGTCAGGAATGGGCGGACCGTCGTCGTACTCCGCGCCCGGGATTTCCTCCAATGAATCAGCCGGGCGGCGCTGGCGGCGGCGCAGTTCGTCATAACAGGTGTTGGTGGTGATACGTATCAACCAGGAACGGAAATTACCTCCTCGATAGGTATTTAGCCGTTTAAACGCAGTAATCAGTGCGTCCTGCGCGGCGTCGGCTGCACTGGCTGAATCACCCATGATGCGATAGGCCAGGCTGTAGAGTTGGTCTTGATAAATCAACACGAGTTCGTTAAATGATTGTACATCACCACGTCTGGCGCGTTGGATTAGTTGTTGTTCGCTGCTTGCCATTGACAAGTCCGCTGAAAAATTTTATGATTATTCAGCGCTCAGGATGTTAGTGCGCTGTAAACAAGCTATTAATGCCGGTGTGGCGGAATTGGCAGACGCCCGCGACTCAAAATCGCGTGTCCTTACGGACGTGTGGGTTCGACTCCCACCACCGGCACACAAAACTCAGGATATATCCTGAGTTTTTTTATTCCGGCAGTCATCTTATATGAACGGATATTGAAAGTCAACTTAGACTGCCTGCGTCAAAACCTCGTCCTTTGTTTGTGATACTCACTCTGTAACTCTGGCTATATGATCTGGCTCATGGTTTTCCACAGGATAGCATAGTTGAGTAGATCAAATATTTGCTCGATATCGGCAAATTCAGAGGAAGGTAAAAGCGGCTTTAGCTTCTCCTGATTGATTACGGTGATGTCTTCTGTGTATTGGCGGAGTTCTTTCAATCCTGCTTCCGCAATTTCCTGACGACGCGTCCCTTCAAAAGCGAAGGGCATGGTTACCACACAAGAAGCTGCTGTTCCATGTATTAAACTGAGCAAAACGGGTGTTACACCAGTGCTAGTTCCCCCACCTAATCCGGCAAGGAAAATGAACTTGCTCTCTTGATCAACAATTTCCTGTAAAATGTCGAAACTTTCTTCAGCTGCTCTTCTCCCCAACGCTGGATTTCCTCCTGAACCTCCACCTGACTTAGGTCGTCACCAATCAAATGAAACTGAACCCTTCTTGGGATACGCCTGTGCATGGTGGTGTCGACCAAGTGATACTCAACATTGTGAAGAGGTTCTTTTAGAAAATAAGATAATGTTTTGAGCTTAGAGCTACCGATGCCAATGATTTTAATAACCTGCTTAGCTTGCTCTGGCACGCTCATTGACCTTTCGCTGGTTTATTGGGATTTGAGAGAAAGCTGCTTACCCTCTTTGCTTAAGCCTCGAAGAGTTATTTAGTAGCTGATCGTTTCCTGTGTTGAACTGGTGAGGTGATTGTAGCACCTAATCGGCCCTAAGCAGTAAACCTCCACAGTTGCATTCTTTCTCCCCTGAGCATAAGATACAATCCTGAATTTGTGTGTGGTGAGGGCTGGATGATTCGATTTCTGGTGTCACTGGTGTTGGGCCTGCTGGTGGGGTTGGGCCTGGGCCTTTACCTGGGATGGGTGCAGTTCCCTGTGGAGTATATCAACAGCCCGGCCAGTGACCTGGCGGGGCGTTATAAGGATGAATACACAGTGATGATCGCGACTGGTTATCAGGCCGATCGGGATTTGCAGGCCGCGATTGACCGTCTCCGGGTCATCGGTGTGGAGAATATTCCGCAGTACGTGCAGGATATAACCGAACGCTACATCACTAACTCCCGCGAGGTGGCTGATATACGGGTACTGGTGACCTTAGCTGATGCTCTCGACCGCCTGACTCCGATTATGGAACCATATCGACAGGTGAATGTGCCGGAGGTGGCATCGTGAGTCGCCGTCGCTCCCGGACACCTGCGCCGCCGCCCACACTACCGGAAGAAATGCCGCCCCCCCGCAGCCGCTACTATCGTCCCCGCCGCCCGTTCTCTGTCTGGGGACTCGTCATTGGCCTGATTATCGGTTTGGGAACGGGACTTGTATACGCCTGGTCGGTGAATCCGATTGTCGAAGTGGCGACCGAACCCTGGCAGTTGCGGTTCGATGACCGTGCGCTGTATATGGTGGGGGTTGCGCTGGCCTTTGCTGGCGATAGCGATCTCAACCGGGCGGTTGAAAGACTGCTCACCCTGCAAGCCGAAGGCGAGGCGAAAGACCCTTTTCAAGAGATGGCTGATACAGCCTGCCAGTTGGCTTCCACCGGTTATGTCGATAGCAACAGCGGCTTACGTGCGATTCGCAGTATGATCACGTTTTATCAGCTTCAGGGCCGTACTGGCTGTGCGGAAACCCTCATCCCCGCCAGTAATCTCGAGCCAACATCAGTCGTTCAAGTTGAGCTGCCAACACCAACCCTGCGACCACCCGCGACGAAAACGCCAACCCCTGTCAGCTCACCCAACGCCACTGCAACACAGCGCATCGTCGTTGTGCCAACCAGTGTGCCGCAGCGTGATTTTGTCCTGGCGGATATTGCGACCTTTTGCAGTGCTAATCTGCCGGGCGTTATCGAAGTCTTTGTGCAGGATTTCGGTAGTGTCGGCCTGCCAGGACAGCCTGTGCAGGTGCGCTGGGATGGCGGGCGCAGCCGCTTCTTTACGGGTCTGAAGCCGGAACGCAGTCCTGGCTATGCTGATTTCCAGATGGAAGAGGGGCGCGGTTATATTGTTGAGATGCCGGGTCGCTCTGATCCCACACAGCCATTGACTGCCGGGCCATGCAACACTGATAGTGGTGCGCAGTCGATCACATCATATAGGGTGTTTTTCCTGCCTGCGAGCTAGGGCTGTAACCATGCCCAGGCGCTAAAGCGGAGCGAGGTTAGCTGAAGATTGGCCCGCCCGCTGACTTCAGGCTGCGCCCATGCGAGATATAAGTAGCGGTCCTGGTCTACAGCCAGATCGGGGAAGCCGATAAGCTGTGCTGGCGCAACACGCTGATTGCCTCGTGGCTCACCTGCCTGGAAGTAGACGACGCTTAAATCATCTTCAATCTGAGTCGCCACCGGCAGGAACTCAAACTGCCCAATCAGCGGGGTGGTCCAGCTTGCATAGGCTGCACCTGCCTGCGCAGCAGCCACCTGTCCACTGTTAAACCCGGTTTGTATTGGTTCAGCGTCTTGATCTTCCGCAATCCCGAAACGTGTGATCGTGCTCCATTGCTCCCCATCCAACGGGTGTGATGTATACCATGTTTGCGCTTCACCGCTGACGCGGGTCACGTTGCAGAAAAGATACAGGTGTGTGTTATCCAGCCCCGCTGTGATGCCTTGCAGCCGATCACCAGGTTGCAGATCGAGTGTCCCCACCGTTGAGGCGGATAAGCTTTCTTGCAGAATTGCATACTGGAGGGTGCGGTCCGCTGGTTGATACCAGAAAAAATGCATAACGCTATCGTTGCTGCGTGCTAGCGCAGGCCAATCTGCACCAGTGGCAAGGCGCGTGGCGGTAGAAGGGCGGCCTGCATCATCAATTTGCTGCATGTACAGTCCCGGCTCAGCCAACAGGCCGCCACTCCAGATCACGGTCAGGCTGCCATCACCGTTCGGGAGTGCTGCATAACGTCGCACAACCTGATCTGTCACCGGTACCGGGCCACGCGCAACCTGCAAGTCAGGAGTCAAATAGGCTGCGAAAAGCTGTGTTTCGAAATTTGCATCGGCATCGAGCCATAAGAGATGGCTGGAACCCTCACCAGCCGGGAAAAGACGCTGGTTGTAGGGGTGGACTGGTGGCAGTGGCAGCACGGTCGTTTCGGACGCACCGCTTACGGTTGCGAGTCTGGCATCCTGGTGAACACCTGCTTCATCTGCTCCAACCCAACTGGCGGTTACACCAGTCGGATCAACCCAGAATGCGGGGGCGCTGGTCTGCTCTGCCTGTCCCAGGGTAAAAATTGGCCCCCAGGTTGATGTTGGTGGAGAAGCGATAGTGCAGCCAACCAGTAAGACCACCAGGGCGAACAGAAGCATAGCTTAGCCGTTCACGACAGGGACCAATCCCTCAGGACCTTCATAACGAACCGGGTGCGGCGCATAGTAGGCCACCGCTTGTAAGATGTAGTGTGTTTCTTCTAGTGAAATATCATGCAGCACCGACTCGCGAAAGCCATAATACAGCGCCACGTGATAACGCGGTGTGCCGCCATGTGCAACCAGTTTCACCAGCCAACCCATGAAACCGGCAACACCAGGGGATTGAGCCACTTCTACCGCCTCCACTGCATCCCAGTTAATGACCTCTCCATCAATCCAAAGCTCAGCGCCATAAGTCGAAAAATGGTCACTTACATGACGCAAGTCATTAGGCGCAAGATCGTCTGTGCTTGGGTATTCTCGACGGCGCTGCAAATAGGCCATAAGTCGGATTCCTTACCATTGTGTGATCAATATAGCAGTCAAACGACTAACCACATCATGCAGGTTCTAAGTTGAGGATTCCCTGGTCAGTGACAACGTTATTTTTCTGCATCTCTGCCGTGATCGCGGACGCCGACCACACGG
>JAIOHN010000666.1 GCA_019912985.1 Anaerolineae bacterium
GTTATATTTCAACTGGCGAATGGTCTGCCGGGCTGGCTCGCCGCCAATCGCCAGCAGGCGGGCTTCCACCAGCAGATGCCGGTAGGCGTTCTGGCGCGTCACGGGCTGGGCCTGCCCGAAGACTTCAATCTCGAAGTCGCCGTAATGAAAGCCAGCCACCAGCGCGGGCTGGCGCGTATGTTTGGCGGCGCGGATCTGGAATCCATCCAGGCTGCCGAAGTAATTCTGCAAGTCGGCCTCAAAGGTGTTGAGATCGTGAGCCTCACAGATAATATCCAGATCGCTGTGTTCGGTGTCGATGTCCAGGGGAATGGTGCCGGTGAGTACCGGAGAGTAGGGACGGAGGACGGTAAAGATGTTGAGGGCTTCCAGGGCTGCGTACGCCGCCTGCTGGCGCGGGCTGCCCTGCCGTAAATAGGCGCAGTTCAACCAATCCGTCGGCATTGCTTGAGTTTCCTGTTCATGAGTGACGGTGTGTCATGCTATAACAGAAAAATAACGTAATCAATGCCGAAAATTGACCGAAATTGCCCGACTTTTGACGTGCAAAGTGTTCAGTCACTACCCTCGACTGGGGAGACTTTCTCCAACGCTTTGGCTTCATCCCACAGCGCGTCGAGTTCGGTCAGCGTGCAGTCGGTCATCTGTTTGCCCTGCGCTGCGACCTGCCGCTCAATATGACTGAAGCGGCGGTAGAACTTGGTATTGGCCCCCCGTAATGCCGTTTCCGGTTCCACGCCCAGCCAGCGCGCCCAGTTGACCAGCACGAACAGCAGATCGCCAATTTCCTCGGTCCGGTGTTCGTCGGTTTCAGCAGCCAGCACCTCGTCCATCTCCTCGCGCACTTTGGCAATCACATCGTCAACCTGCTCCCAGTCGAAGTTGAGCTTGGCCGCCCGTGCCTGATACTGGTGCGCCTGTAAGAGTGAGGGCAGGCCTCTGGGGATGCTGTCGAGCATCGATTCGTGTGCTTTGTCCTGGTCAACTTTTTCCTGCTTTTTGATCGCTTCCCAGTTGGTGACGACGTTATCCGGGTTGCCTTCCACATCCACATCGCCCCAGACATGCGGGTGGCGGCGGATCATCTTGGCGTTCACATATTTGAGCACATCCGTCATGTAGAATTCGCCGTCATCAATGGCGATCTGGGTGTGCAGCACAATTTGCAGCAGCAGATCCCCCAGTTCTTCGTATAGTGACTGGGTATCGCCCTGCTCAATCGCTTCCAACACTTCATACGCCTCTTCGATCAGGAACTGCCGCAGCGACTCATGGGTTTGTTTGCGATCCCAGGGGCAGCCCTCTGGTGCGCGCAGGTGGGCGATGATCTCCTGAAAGGCTTCAAAGCTGGAATACTCACCCATAGCCGGGATATAAAGTGAGGTCATGTGGCTGATATGCTGGCTGCGGTCAATCTCGTACAGAGGCAGTGTTTCAACGATCTCCGCTTCGGTTCCGGCGGCGTGAATGAGGGATACCTCAAAATCATCGGGATACTGGTTCATCAGCGTCAGTTTGATCTCGGACGCTAGTGCTGTGCTGTATACTTGCCCCAGCAGCGCCGGATAATCCGGGTTGATGGGCGGATGATGCATCGCGCCGATGTTGATGCCATCGAGCACTTGCAGGCCATCCAGCGCATCCACCCCTAACAGCTTCAGCGACGGCTCAACAAAGCTGATGCCGTTGATAATCTCGACCTCGATTCCGGCAGCCTGCGCCTGTTCCAGCAGGCGAGTCGTGGTCGATTCGCCCACCAGCGGATCGCCGGGAACGGCATAGATTACATCTTCGGTTTTGGCAGCGCTGATTAACTGCTCGACAATCGTCGTGTAGACGGTCTCGAAATCATCAATGCTTTCGTAGAGTGAGTCAAAGCTGTGATAGACCGTCTCGGATTGCGGCAGGCAGGACACACAACCATGCTGCGAGGTGCGCAGATAAACCGTCTGTGCCTGTTTGAGTGTGCGGAATGCTCGACGTGAGAGATCGTCAATGTCGCCGGGTCCCAATCCTACGATAGTGATGGTCATGCTGCCTGTCCTCAGATGTACGCTTGTTGGGGTATACTCTTGGAGGACATGATAAGCCCGGTCGCTACCTTTGTCGAGTGCGCGCTGTGGTCCCGCGCCAATGTCCTCAACCGTTGCCCCACGTTGTTGATTAACCTGCGGTGTGCATGATTTGTCGCATACCATCACGGTCACTGCTGGTATGATGAAATTTTGGACTCACTCGATTACACTTATAAACGATCAGTTTGTGCAAAAAGGAACAAATAATGAGCAAGACAATTTCTTTCCCGCCTGACTTCAAATGGGGTGTTGCGACTTCCTCTTACCAGATCGAAGGAGCTGCGTTTGAAGATGGTCGGAAGATGTCCATCTGGGATACATTCTGCCGCACGCCTGGGAAAGTCTACCAGGGCGAAAACGGCGATGTGGCTTGCGATCACTACCATCGCTATGAATCCGACATCCAGTTGATGAAGGAACTGGGCGTCGATATGTACCGCTTCTCCATCGCCTGGCCGCGCATCCTGCCGGATGGCACCGGCACGGTCAATGAAGTAGGGCTGGATTTCTATGAACGGCTGGTCGATTCGCTGCTGGCGAATGGCATCCAACCCTGGGCGACCCTGTATCACTGGGATTTGCCCCAGGCGCTGCAAGATGCAGGCGGTTGGCCCGCCCGCGCGACCGTGGATGCGTTTGTCAATTACGCCGATGTGGTCTCCAAACGCCTCGGCGACCGTGTGAAGCACTGGATGACACATAATGAGCCGTGGTGTGCGTCTTTCCTCAGCTATCAGATAGGTGAACATGCCCCCGGTCATCAAAAGCTGGATGAAGCCGTCGCTGCGTCCCATCATCTGCTGCTTTCGCATGGGCGGACGGTGCCGGTGCTGCGTGCCAACAGCCGGGACTCCAAGGTTGGCATCGTGCTTAACCTGGCCTGGAATGATCCGGCAACGGACTCCGAAGCGGATAAAGAAGCAGCCTGGCGCATGTTTGGCTACCAGAATCGCTGGTTCATGGACCCCGTTTATAAGGGCCAATATCCCGAAGACATGATTGAACTGTACGGTGGTTTTCCGGCCTTGCAGAATGGCGACGAGCAGGAAATCGCTGCTCCGCTGGATTTCCTGGGCATCAACTACTACACGCGCGCGGTGGTCGCCAATGCGCCCGGCAACCCGCCGCTGTATACGACTCAAGTCTATCCAGAGGGCGAATACACAGAGATGCATTGGGAGGTTCACCCCGAAAGTCTCTACGACCTGCTGAAGTGGACGCAAGAGCGCTATCCCAATGTCGGTGATATTTACATCACGGAGAACGGCGCTGCCTTCGATGATAAGCTCACGGAAGACGGGCAGGTCAAGGACGAAAACCGTGTCAATTACCTGAAGGGGCATTTTGCCAGTATGCGGCAGGCGATGGAAGAGGGAGTCCCGCTGAAGGGCTACTTCCTGTGGTCGATGATGGATAACTTTGAGTGGGCGTACGGTTACAGCAAGCGCTTTGGCATCATCTATGTCGATTTTGACACGCAGGAGCGCTTCCTCAAGGACAGTGCCAAGTGGTACGCGATGGTCACTCGCGCCAACAGCTTCGAGTTCTAAACGATTACGCAGGGGCAGGTTGCTGCCCCTGTTTTCTTCTTATCCACCACAGAGTCACAATCGTCGTGATCCAGTTGACCAGCAGGTCTTCAATCGACGCGCTGCGATCCGGAACGTAATTCTGTGCCAGTTCAGTCACTAATCCCAGGGTAAACGCGATGACCAGCGCCATCACCAGCCGCCGTTGAAACGACATCGTAGGGGACAGCGCCCAGACCCAGATGAGGTTCAAAATCGCAAAAGAGATGATATGGCCGCTGGTGAGCAGCAGTTCGCGCTCAGGTGTGGGTGGGCCGGGTGGTGCTGGTGGTCCGACGACTGGCTGGCCGCTGGATTGGACCAGCACCAGGGTCATAAAGGCCGTCCATACGATGGCAATCAGCCAGCGCAGGCGTGGGTAATCCTGAAAGATCGTCATAGTGTTTTACCATAGCACCAATACAATCACTGTACTACACGCGAAAGCGCCGCTTGACCTACTTTGTGGTGTAAATGCCTTGCCGCTGAAGTCGCTTGCGTCTACAATCCCCTCAACCATTCAAAAAAATTACAATACACAAAGGTGTTGAACATGAAAATACTCATCATCGGCGGGACCCAGTATATTGGGCGCGATCAAGTGGAATATGCGCTGGCACAGGGACACGAGGTCACCCTGTTTAACCGGGGTAAGACCAATCCTGAACTTTTCCCCGAGGCCGAAAAGCTGCGCGGCGATCGTGATGGCGATCTGGGCGCGCTGGAAGGCCGCACCTGGGATATTGTGATCGACAACTGTGGTTATGTCCCGCGTGTGGTGCGTCAATCTGCCGAACTGCTGGCCGGTTCAGTGGGGCGTTACGTCTTCATCTCGACGCTCTCAGTTTACAGCGATATTCACGAGACCGGGATTGATGAAAACGGCAATCTGAACGTGCTGGAAGATGAGACCACCGAAGATGTGTCCACAGCTTATGGCGGCCTGAAAGTGCTGTGCGAGAAGGTGGTGCAGGAAGTGTATGGGGACCGGGCACTGATTATCCGTCCTGGCTTGATCGTCGGCCCACATGATCCGACCAACCGCTTCACCTATTGGCCTGCGCGTGTTGCCGATACCTCCCGCCCCGAAGTGCTTGCGCCAGGCAATCCACAGGACCCGGTGCAGTTCATTGACTCGCGCGACCTGGGGCGCTGGGCAGTCGATATGGCAGTGCGGGGCAACAGCGGCGTTTTCAACGCGACCGGGCCAGATTATCGTTTGACGATGGATGTGGTGCTGGATACCTGCAAGCAGGTGAGCGGGAGTGATGTGCAGTTCACCTGGGTCAGCGAGGAGTTTCTGACTCAGCATGAGGTGGCTCCTTATAGTGAAATGCCGCTGTGGGTGCCATCTGAGCTGGCCGGTTTCGGCTCATTTGATGTGCGCAAAGCGGTGAAAGCCGGGCTGACCTATCGCCCACTGGCCGAAACAGCGCGTGATACGCTGGAATGGGAGCGAAACCGTGACCATGCGCCCGATGAAAAGCCGCGTAATGGGATGTCCCCGGAGCGTGAGGCGGAATTGCTGCGGGAATGGCGCGCCAGTCAGGGATGAGCTGCGTGTGAGGATGCTCTATACTCAACTAGCATAAATTCTGCTATACTGGCCCCTCACATCAGGCGAAGACTTTTTCAAGGGAAGCAAATGGCAATCGAGGTTAATCAACTCCGTAAAGGCACCACCTTTACTGAGGATAACGACATCTTTAAAGTGATCAACTACCAGCATATCAAGACCGGGCGCGGTGGTGCGACCATCCGCGTGCAGGTGCGGAATATGCGCACGGGGTCAACCTTTGAGAAAACTTACAACTCCGGCAACCGTGTGCAGGATATTCGCGTGGAAGCACGTGAGGTTGAGTATCTGTATGATGATGGCACGTTCCTGACCTTCATGGATACTGAAACCTACGAGCAGCCGCAGATCAACCGCAGCATTTTTGGCGATGACGCGCTCTATCTGAAGTCGAACCTCAAGGTGAAGCTGATGAGCTACGAGGGCGAAATTATCGACTACGAGCTGCCCACCACGGTGGATCATCTGGTGACGGACTCTGAAGTCGCAATTGCCGGCGACACGGCCAACAACCCCACCAAGCGCGTCACCACCGAAACCGGGCTTGAAGTCAAGGTGCCGCTGTTCGTTAACGAAGGCGATACGATCCGCATCAAAACCGAAGACAGCAGCTACGTCACCCGCGTCTAAACCCAACCGAATCACACGAATGAAAGGGAAAGCAGCCGCATTCCCTTTTTTTATTCCGCTTTGTCATCCCATTTTGCAACCGTCGAGCCCCACGCTGCGTATAAATTTCAGAGAGTAAAGCGAAGGGTACAGGCCCATGGACTACCGGCATTTGCTCAAATTATCCCTTTACATCCTGATCGTGGTAGCGGTAAGTGCTGCCTTGAATCCCCTGTTCGGGATTGTATGCATTTTGCTGCTCAAGTTCGTCGATGCGTTTGTCGAGGGGATGCTGTGTGGCTATCACGAGAATCGCAATGAAAAGCGCAAAAACGAGCCGCGCATAAAAGGGAAGCACGAAATCCCCGCTTATCTGGTGGCAGACGATGGTGAAGTGCTGGAAGTCGTCGCCGATGATGACGACCACACACTAGAATGGAAAAGGCGTTCATCATGACCATTGAACTTCCTGATGATCAGGTTATCCGCAGGCGCGTCGAAAAGTATTTTCAAGAGTGTGCAGGGTTGTGGATTCACGCAGGGGCATTTTTTGCCGTGAATGCCGGACTGTGGACACTCAACTTGTTTGTTGGATTTCCGTGGGTGTGGCCGCTGGTGGTGACACTGGGCTGGGGGGCTGGCCTGGCCGCGCACATGATTGATGTATTCGCCAAGTCTCCACGGCGTATCGCCATGCTGGATCGCGCAGTCTTTCAGCAGATGGAATCGATCTATGGCCCCGACTGGCGTGAGATTGCGGATGAGAAGGATTACGCACGCATCAGCCGGGAGACGTACAAGCGCGCGGATAAACATCGTGAGCTGCGAATGCATCTGGCGGTGTTTATCCCGGTAAATATTGCAATCTGGCTTTTTTGGACCGTCGCGATTGGCCTTAGTTTTATGGTGCCAATAATCGCATTACTGGGATGGAGTATCGGGCTGTTTGCTCACGCGATTTCGGTCTATGCAGAGGCCGGGCGGTCGGTTGGCGCGCGGGAACGTGCACTTGAGCAGGCGGTTGAGCGGGAACGGGAACGCCTGTATGGAGATGCCCCAATAAAAGAAAAACGCAAACACGACCGTTTGATGCTGGCGGATGATGGCGAGCTGCTGGAGATTGTGGATGACGAGCCGCAGTTGAGACGGAAGGGATAGGAGCGGTGAGCGAGCAAATTAACCTGGAAGCACTCAGCCAGCGGATCGCGGAGCAGGTTTCGCGCGAGCGCAGCCGTCGTGCTAAAGGGCTGTTCATTGCGGATCTGATGATTTACGTGCTTTTCATGATCCTGGCCTGGGTGGTCCTGCCGATGGGTGGGGGACTCGTCATTACGGATACGACTCTGGCGATCATGTTGATGCTGACTATCGGATGGGGTATCGGTCTGGTCACGCATGGTTCCACGGTCGCGATGAGTTCACCACAACAGCAAAGTGCCTCGCAGGATCTGGCGATTACCCGCGAACTCCTGCGGCTTGTGCGCGAGAATGACCTGGATAAGCCCAAATGTAAGCGAGGCGACCGCCTGATGTTATCGGAAGATGGCGAACTGCTTGAAATTGACACCGATGATGATCTGAGCCAGCAGCAAACGATGAGGCGATAAATGGACAACCAGATACGCATCCAGCAGATCGAGCAGCGTACCAAACGCCGCAGCCGCTTTGCGACTCATGCGGTGTTTTTTGTCGGCTTTGCACTGTTTATAATCATTTTCTTGCTCGAACCATCCATGTGGCGCAATTTTATGAC
>JAIOHN010000667.1 GCA_019912985.1 Anaerolineae bacterium
CGATGAACTCAGTTGCGATTGTGCTGCGCAATCGAGCTTCAAACAGGAGAATCTAATCCATGCTTCAAAATGGCAACGGAAAACAACACACGCTGGAAACCAAAGAAGTCGATATTTACTACGGCGATTATCGTGCCGTACACGGCGTTACGATGGGGATCGAGCATAACAAAATTACAGCGTTTATTGGCCCTTCCGGCTGTGGAAAAAGTACGGTACTGCGCGCATTTAACCGCATGAATGATCTCGTCCCTGGCGCGCGGGTGGAAGGTGAGATCCTCTTTCGCGGCCAGAACCTCTACGACGATGATGTCGATCCGGTCGAGGTGCGGCGGCGCATCGGTATGGTGTTCCAGAAACCGAATCCGTTTCCCAAGAGTATCTACGATAACGTTGCCTACGGCCCGCGTGTTTTAGGCGTGCGTGACAAAGCCACCCTGGACGATATTGTAGAGAGCAGCTTACGGGGTGCCGCGCTGTGGGACGAGGTGAAAAACGACCTCAAGAAATCCGGCATGGCGCTTTCCGGTGGGCAGCAGCAGCGCCTGTGCATCGCCCGCACGATTGCGGTTGAGCCAGAGGTCATTCTGATGGACGAGCCCTGCTCGGCGCTGGACCCCATCGCCACGCAGCGTATCGAAGAACTGATGCGTGAGCTGGTGCAACAGTACACGATTGTCATCGTGACCCACAACATGCAGCAAGCCATCCGTGTATCCGACTACACGGCGTTTTACAATATCCGCAAACAGGATATTGATACCAAGGAAATCCGCTGGGGTGAACTGGTGGAGTATGGCCCGACTCGCAAGCTTTTCGACGAGCCGGAACAGGAAGAAACTGCTGATTACATCTCCGGGCGCTTCGGTTAAGCGAAGCTGGTTCAAAAAAAGAGGCACATCCTGGAATGTGCCTCTCAAGCGTTTTCGTAGTTTATATAGTGCGCGATCAATAAAGCTCGGGGCGGCGATCCTCAAACACGGGGATGCGCTGGCGCACATCATCCACGACATCAATATCAATGTCAACGGTCAGCAGCACCGGTTCTTCACCGGCCTCGACCATCACCTTACCCCAGGGATCAACCACCATCGAATGCCCGCCAAAGACCGTGTCGCCGGTTTCGCCTGCCGCATTGCAGGCGACGATATAGCACTGGTTTTCAATCGCGCGAGCGATCAGCAACGCCCGCCAGTGCTCCACCCGTATCAGCGGCCACTCCGCCGGGATAATGATCATCTTGGCCCCGTTAATGGCATAGTGACGGAATAATTCAGGGAAGCGCAAATCATAGCAGATCGCCAGGGCGGTCTCGCCCCACGGCAGTTCCATCGACAGCGGGGCCGATCCTGGTTGCAGCCATTTGTCCTCATCCATCAGGCGGAACAGGTGGATTTTGCGATACACACCCATCACACGTCCGTTCGGCGCGAAAAAAGCGGCGGTATTGGCGACTTCTAAGCCGCGTTTTTCCAGCACAGAGCCGACAATGCTGATTTTGTTCTGCTGAGCGACCGTAGTTACCTGGGTAAAGATGCCACTGTTGAGCACATTCGCCAGCTCTTTACTCTCGTCCAACGCGTAGCCGGTTGACCATAGTTCCGGCAGCACCACCAGATGTGATCCACGCCGTGCGGCCTCCACCGACCAGTTCTGCATCGTATTGTAATTTTTACGCACATCGCCCAGCTTGATATTCATCTGCGCCAGGCTGATACTCAGCTTTGCCACGGTTCCCGTCCTTAAGCCACAACTTCCTGCCAGCGGTTAATCACCGCCTCGATGATCTCATCTTCGGTCATGTAGGTCGTATCAATTTCCTGAATATTCGGCAGCTTGCGCACCGCCCATTCACGCTGCAGGCGACCCAGCACCAGGCCGCGCTCACCAGGATTATGATAACGCGCGCCCAATGACAGATGCAAGCTTTGCAGCACCGCGTCCAGCGCCGCCACCAGACAGATCACCGGGCCGGTTTCGAGAAAGCGTTCATAATGGTTGCTCTGGATTAAGGTCTGACCGCTGATGCGGATCACCGCACTGCGGCGCAGCGCCGCCTCCTGCACCACTTCGGTCGCGATTGTCTTGAGGCGTGATTCGCCGAAAACGGTGCGGATTTCATCAATGGACATCTCCGAGCGTTCTTCAATATCCAGCTCGACATTGACAAAGGGCATCCCCATAAGCTTGGCAACCTTGCTCCCGATCAACGGCTGATAAGGGCCGGTGTAGCCGGTCAGGATCAGGTTGCGATCAGAGATGGGCAGCAGACGAGTTGAAACCATCAACGCCAGCCCGGGTACCAGTTATCCAACACGTCCGGCAGCTCGTCATAGCTGTTCAGGGCGTGGTCAGGGACGATCAGACCGCTGAGCATCGGCGGTGTGGGGTGAGTCACGCGCAGCACCGTCAGCATACCGACCGCCTGCGCCCCGGCGATGTCCGCCACCGGGTTATCGCCGATAAACACGGTTTCTTCGGGGCTTGTCCCCAGGCATTGCAGCGCCTTCTCAAAGATGGCCGGGTGCGGCTTAAGGTAGCCCGCATCAGCGGCGGAAAAGCGGCACTCCGGGAAATAATCCAGCAGTTCAAACGTCTTCAGTTCGCGGTCACGCATCCACATCGGCTGGTAGGCATTGGTCACGATGCCAAAACGGATGCCGTTTTCGCGCAAAAGCTGAAGCAGCGGCGGCACATCTGGAAAAACAACCACACCCTCAGCCGCATCCCAGTTATAGGCTTCCAGACAACGCCGCTCGTCCAGATGATCAACAGGCACGCCGCTGATCTCCAATGCCTGAAGCAGCACCCGTCCCAGGTGCGGCGCGCGCAGGCTGCTGCGCCCATTTTCCCAGGCGCTGCGCGTGGTATCGACAAAATTGGTCGCAAACTGGTTAAAGTCTTCCAGAGGGTGAATATTCGTGGTGACATAATCGTACACCCCCTGCAAGAGCGCGCGTTCCCGCGATTCCCAACGACGGCCAAATCCGCTCCAATCGATGAGCGTGTCGTCTAAATCAAATAATACGGCTTTGAGCATGGGTTCTCCGTGCTATGAATGAGCGCGCCAGGCCAGCAGTGCCTGCTCGATGCCCTGGTGGTAGCTGGCGTGCTGCGGCTGCCAACCCAGCACTTCACGCGCTTTGTCGGTCTTGGCTTTGGCTGAGGCCGCCAGCAGCGCACGCAGCGACGGGGCCTGCATAATCTGCGCAAAGACCGAGGGCAGACGCTGCCGTCCGGGTTTCTGCACCCCAAACTGCTCGGCAAAATAATCCGCAAATTCGCCGGGTGAAACCGGAGACTCATCGGCAATATTGAAAATCTCGCCCTGGGGTTGTTTTTCCAGCGCCAGCTTCACCGCCGCCACCAGATCAGCCGTATGCACCCAGTTCGCGGCCTGATGCTCATCACCTAATGGCAGTGAGCTGCTGTTGTGCAGACCCTCGCGCAGCGCCAGCATCACACCGCTGTTGGGGCCATAATTATGGCCAGCGCGCAGCACGCAGGCGGGCGTCTCCGCAGCCAGCACCGCTTGCTCGGCGTGTGCAGCCGCTTCGAAGAGTGCATCATCAGTTTCGAGCGAGGCGTGCTCATCGACCCATTCACCGTGTTTATCGCCGTAGAGAAAGGTGTAACTGAGGTGGACAATGTACTTGACATCGGTCTGGGCCGCAGCCTCCAGCATGGCAGATGTGCCTTCGGCCAGCAGGCGCTGGTAATAATCCCAGTCGGGCTTATATGGCGGAAAACTGTTTACGCCCTGTGTCGCCGTGTTGACAATCGCATCGGCTTCAATCATTCGCAGCGTGCTGGCGATCTCGCCTGCGCGGAACACGTCACAGTACACTGGCAGCCCGCCATCTTCACGAATGGTGGCCGCTTCATCCAGCCCGTGAGCAACACTGGCGACCTGATGCCCCTCAGCGACCAACTGGCGTGTCAGTTCGCGCGCCAGAGCGTCCGTACCGCTGGTTAAAAAGACACTTAAACCCTCGTTTTCAGCCATTAACCCCATCTCTTTCATTGAACTGCAATAATAGTTCATTATGCCATCGAACGGGTATGCAATCAACGGAGGTTTCTTAACAGACTATGGCCGCATACTGGCGATGCTGTTAACATCAGCGCCAGTATATGCAGTGAGGAGTCAGGATAAAAAATGGGTGAAAAATACGAGCAATTGGTCAACCGGCTGGCTGATGTTCAGAATCTTCAGCACACCGCTGCCATCCTGGAATGGGACCAGCAAACCCAGATGCCACCCGGCGGTGCGGAAGCGCGCGCCGCACAGCTTGCCACGGTGACGCGCCTGGGTCATGAACTGTTCGTGGCGGATGAAACCGCCCAACTGCTGGACGCCGCTGCTGCCGAAACTGAGGGAGCAGATTACGACTCCAACGAAGCCAGTCTGGTGCGCGTGGTGCGCCAAGATTATGACGAGCAGGTCAAACTGCCGAGCGCACTGGTGGCGAAGATCGCCCAGGTGACCGCGCTGTCGCATGAGAAATGGGCCAAGGCCCGCGAGAACAATGACTTTAAAGCGTTTCTGCCCGCCTTGCAGGAGGTGATTGACCTGCAAATTCAAGCGGCGGAGTATCTGGGCTACAGCGACCATCCGTATGATGCGCTGCTCGGCCAGTATGAGCGCGGGATGACCACCGCCCAGGTGAAGTCGATCTTCGAGGGGCATCGTTCGCAGTTGGTGGATCTTATCGCTGCGATTAGCAAGAATCGGGACCGCGTGAGTGATGCCGTGCTGCACCAGCCGTTCGATCTTGAAAAGCAGAAAGAATTCGCGCTGTATACGGTTAAGGAATTCGGCTTTGACTTTGAGCGCGGGCGGCAGGATGTAGCAGTACACCCCTTCTGCACCAGCTTCTCGCGCGACGATGTGCGCATCACCACGCGCTTCTACCCGGATTTTCTGAATCCGGCGCTGTTCGGCATGATGCATGAGGCTGGTCACGGCCTGTATGAGCAAGGCAGCGGCGCTGCCCTGGAAGGCACGATGCTGTCTGGCGGCACCTCGCTGGCGGTTCACGAATCACAGTCGCGCATGTGGGAAAACATCGTCGGGCGCAGCAAAGGCTTCTGGTCATGGGCGCTGCCGCAGTTGAAAACTGTGTTCCCGCAGCTCGAAGGGGCCGACCTCGACAGCTTCTATGCCGCCATTAACAAAGTGGAGCCATCATTTATCCGCGTGGAAGCCGACGAAGCCACCTACAACCTGCACATCATGCTGCGCTTTGAGATGGAAGTCGATATGATCGGCGGCAAAATTGATCTGGCGCGGCTGCCGCAGGAGTGGAATGAGCGCTTTGAATCCTACCTGGGCATCGTCCCGCCCAATGATGCGCTTGGCGTGCTGCAAGATGTCCACTGGTCGCTGGGGTTGGTGGGCTATTTCGCCACCTATGCGCTCGGCAATCTGCTCTCGGTGCAGTATTACAACCAGGCGCTCAAGGATCATCCGTCCATTCCCGATGAGATTGCGTCCGGCAAATTTGACACGCTGCTCACGTGGTTGAACCAGAACATCCACCAGTACGGGCGCAAATTTACCAGCGCTGAACTGACTCAGCGCGTGACGGGTGAGGCCATCCAATCCAACGATTACATCCAATATCTTCAGCAGAAATTCGGCGCAATCTACGGCCTTTAGATCGTACAATGACAGGGGCAGGCTTCACCTGCCTCTGTTCTGCTCCTGGTTTGACCGGCATCGAGGAAGGAAAACTGTGGAATTCTTAGAAGGCTTATCCCCCGTCATGCAGGCACTCCTGGCTGGATTATTCACCTGGGGTGTGACCGCGCTCGGCGCACTCTCCACCGTCATCGTTCCCAATTTCAGCCAAAAGCTGCTCGATGCCATGCTCGGTTTCGCCGCCGGGGTGATGATGGCGGCCAGCTTCTGGTCGCTGCTTGCGCCAGCCATTGAATTGTCTGAATCGCAGGGGGTCACGCCCTGGATACCGCCCTTGATTGGCTTTTTGCTCGGCGGGGCAGCGCTGCGCGGGATCGACTTTGTGCTGCCGCATTTGCATGTCGGCGCGGAAGCAGACGAAGTAGAAGGTGCGCCTACCACCTGGCGGCGCTCGATCCTGCTGGTCATGGCGATCACCCTCCACAACATCCCGGAAGGGTTGGCGGTGGGCGTCGCTTTCGGCGCGACAGCCCTGGGCATTGAGTCCGCTACACTGGCCGGGGCGGTTGCCCTGGCGATTGGCATTGGCTTGCAGAATTTCCCCGAAGGCATCGCGGTATCCATGCCCTTACGCCGCGAGGGGTTGAGCCGTTTCAGGAGCTTCTGGTATGGGCAGATTTCCGCCCTGGTGGAACCTGTCGCGGCGGTGATTGGCGCGGCAGCGGTGGCCGTTGCCCGGCCTTTGCTGCCCTATGCCCTCAGTTTCGCGGCGGGCGCTATGATCTTCGTGGTGGCCGAGGATGTCATTCCAGAATCGCAGCGCGAAGGCAGCACCGATCTGGCGACCGCGGGCGTCATTATCGGCTTTGCGGTGATGATGACGCTGGATGTGGCGCTAGGTTAGCGAAAGCGACTCCGGCGTGGCCCTTCGCTGGCGCAGAAGCCGCAGCGCGCCGTCGATCACGCCGACCAGTAAAATCGCCATCGCAGGCAGCGCCGGAATCAGAAAGCGGACCAGCCCGCCAATCCACGAATAATAATAG
>JAIOHN010000668.1 GCA_019912985.1 Anaerolineae bacterium
CAACAGCAGTTATACATAGCGTGGCTTCGTCAATTTCCAGGTGCATGTCCGCTGTTTCGAGCGAGTTGTCGGCAAAAACGACCACTTCCGATGGCCCCGAATAATCCGTTTTCGCAACCATCGGTGTGGTCGTGATCTCCACGTTGGCCGATGAGCTTAGCTGGAAATGCGCCAGATCATCATCAAGCAACTCGACCGTCAAATACCAGTCGCCATTGGTATAGGTTTCACGATAGATGCCAGTTTGTGCCTGAGCACTGCCTCCAAAAGACAACACCCCTACCCATACAACGAGCCACACCGGATACGCAAATCGCCGCCAGCCTCTCAAGGGGAAACCTCACGGTAGCTTTCCAACACTGTCAAAATATCCGGGTAGTCGATTTGCGCCTGCCATTGTGTACGATGTACGATTTCATCCTGAGCACCGTGACTCCAGCGATTGATTGGGGGGATGATAGCCTGAGAACGCGGCATAACGCCTTCATCATGATTTATCGACTGCACCATGCCAAAGAACAGGTAAGCATCACTGTAGCGGAAACGCATTGACTGTTGATCCTGGTTATTCCACAGGAGCAGCAGCGTGGGCGCAACCGTGTCATGAATGACATGAAGACCCGCATCGAAAAGGATCTCGCATAAGGCGCGCGCCTGCGTCTCTGACATCAGCAGTGTATAAGGTGCCAGCTTTTTTGGATCTGACATGATCAGATTGAGATTGGCGGCCATGTGATTGCGCACACCGGTATTCAGCTTGAAGAACTTTAGCATCCGCAGAATTGTTTCCGTTTTGCGGTCGCGCTGCGATAGTAAGCTGCCCTCAGCAGCTGTTAAAGTCAATTCGAGCGCTGAATCCACGCCAAGCTCAATCCCAGCCAGGCACAGCGTTTCCTTTTCGGCGTCATAGGTTGTTTCAACTGCGAGAGCCTTGCCATCTACAGTTACAGCCAGTTCCACCGCCGCTTTGACACCGTGAATCAGAAGCTGATAAGTGCGCACTGAGGGGATAAGCGACGTATCGCCTTCTGCCGGATCAATGCTAAAACTTAATCGGTTATCCTCACAACCCTGCGTGAAAGTCGTCTGGCAAGCATGACCCTGCTCATAGGCTATGGTTGCACCATCATCTTCGTAGAGGGTAAAGCTGTTATCCGCACCAGCAAAGACATGAACATGCAGTTCGGCAGGATTCGTGACGGCAGCATCAAAGGAATGAACGGCCAGCGGGACAATCGCGCCTGCTTTAGCGAACAACGGAATATCTGCCAGACGCCCATACACAGGTTGCCAACGGTACCCCTTATAGTGCTCACCTGTGAAGAAGTGATACCACTCCCCTTCCGGCAGCCAGACCACCTGTTTGCTGAGTCCGGTGGTTTCGTCAGCCGGGTTCACAAATGGCGCAGCGATTAATTCCGACCCAAACAGATACTGGTGCGGCGCGCGATAGGCCTCTTCGGCTTCGGGATAGTCATAGTACATTGGCTCGATCAGCGGCAAGCTATCAGCGGCAGCGCGGCGCGCCATT
>JAIOHN010000669.1 GCA_019912985.1 Anaerolineae bacterium
GAAAAAGAACGCCTTGCGATGAATAGCTGCGAGCAACCCTGTCGATGGTGTCGGCACTAATGCTGGGCAATGTCTCGAACACCTGCCATCCGTCATTGGCCGCGAGCTTGCCAAGTTCTATCATCAACCGCGACTTGCCCACTCCGCTGATACCGGATATGACTATTCCAGGAGTTCCCTCGGCCAGCGACTTCCATAGACTTACTTCATCCTGGATGCTGTTCTGTGGTTGAATTTCCAGATGCTTACGTAGGCAGTAATAGGGAAGAATGTCTTCCTGCTGATACCTTCTGAAACCTAGTAGTTGCCTGTCTTGCGTAAACTGCCTCAAACCTATCGGCAGTTGATCGCGGAACCACTTGAATACGACCTGAGGCCGGGCTTCAAGCTTGAGACGCAGTCCATTCCAGTCGAGAACGTCTACCACGACGTTCTTCAGGTGATCTAGATCGCTAGCGCTGGTAGATAGTTGTTCAAACGCACTCTTAATATCATTCCGCAGTTCGTCCAGACGATCAGGCGCTGGAGTAACCACGCAACTCACAAGGTACGTATAGCGTACGGCGCGAGGGTGGTCAGAGAACCATGGGCGGTACTGCGGTTGGCACCCATTGAGCCCGCGTGACAGATTGTTCTCCAGATGCCGGTGGACTTCCTTCCAACTGTTGCGAGCAGCCTCCCAGGGTTGCTGGTTCTTCCTCGGTCCAATGTGCTTGCACTCGAAGACACAACGTTCGTTGCCGGAGTCACTCCACAGATCGATGGCGCCGTCCTTTCCTCCGCTGTCGTGGTAGGAAAGTGCCGGATACTCCTCGTGGAGCAAATCGAATACCAGCCGAACGAAGAGCCTGTCGAGTGAAGCGCCGTACTCGTGGAGGCGGTCTGGGTGGAGGGTATCCCTATCAAAGCCGGCAGGAATCATCGTGGCCTCCAATGTGTTCCTCTTTGCTGGAAACGACAGAAGACGGACATCACTAAAGGAATTGCCGACAGCATACCTTATCTCCGGTGAGATTCACCCGTATCGGAATGTCCGCTTCGGCCGACTACCGGACCAACCTGCTCGATTCCTGGGTAAAAGTCAGTCCCCGCAGGACGGCGGGACGGGTTGCTTCTGTCGGGATCTTGGTTTCGACTGACGAACGATGGTGCGCCACGTTCGAATCGGAGATGGCTCCTCCGGCAAACGATCTAAGGCCACTGTTTCTCCAGATCGAAGGATAACTGGCGGTGGTGCTTGATTGAGAGGAGAGCGACAGCTCCCCCGATCAGGACATAGAGAACCAGGTAGTCTCCCGTGAGGTATTCGCGGAGTTCGCCGTCGGCGATCAGCTTTTTCAGCCTGTCGATCGACGCCTGTCCTTCGACCGACTGCGCGGGGCGGTCGAGGAACGGTCGGCCCATGCGCGGATGGCGCTCCAGGTTGGGGATGACGGTTTCCAGCAGGACGTCCAGCAGTTTGTCGTAGGCCTGCGGCGCTTCGGCTTCGGCCAGAAATGCTTCGATCTGCGCGAGGTTCGCCTCGAAATTGGCGGCGAGCCTGACCGGCGTCCGTTTCGCGGCCATGCTGCGACGGCTACGCCTTCGCCCGCCTGCGCTTGAGCTTCTGGATCGCCTGGCGGGCGTCTTTCACCCGGCCGGCGGCGACGTCGGC
>JAIOHN010000670.1 GCA_019912985.1 Anaerolineae bacterium
TTGGGCACATCACTCCACAGACCAAGTGGTGTGAACAAACGTCTGTAAGCGTAGTCAATCGCCGATTCACCAGTAGCGCGCTCCAGAATAGCGATCAGAAGATCAATATCCTCATTCAGATAATGAAACGTTTCTCCCGCCAGCGCATCTGACCTGCGCCTGAGCAGCACGGCCAACCGGTCTTCCGAAGCAACCCGTCCGGGCAGCTTTTCAAATCCCGATGTCATGGTCAACAAGTGCTGGATCGTAACCGATACAGCATGGGACCCAGGCGCAAAATCCATCTCCGGGAACCACTGCGCCAGCGTATCAGTCAGGGTCAATTTGCCATCGGCCAACGCCAGGCCAATAAGCGCCGAAACGACGCTCTTGGTGACGGAGAAAATTGGCCGGTAGCTTGTGACCGCCTGTCCGCCCCAGTAATGCTCTGAGACGATGTTTCCACAGTAAGACACAAGCACAGAACTCAGCGGCGGGCGACTTGCCGCTGCATAAGCATCCAGTTCAGCATCAAACCGTTCCAGACTGTGCACGTTCATCCCATGCTCCTTTCATAACTTCTATTCTACCGCCAATACGGGGCATTTCGGTCAGGTAAGTGAACAAAACAATCGTGGACGAGCATTCAGCTTTTATCCCTGAAATTACTTTTTGGGATGCCAGTGGTGACAAACCACCCGTGACCTGTCAGGAACCGTGGATTAAGGTTAAAGTGGAATTATGTGGCTACAAAGACTGCGCAAACAAGCTCTTTGTACGTAGTAAAGCCGAAAGTGACCTCTGAGAAATAGCGAGAGAAAACCATGACACAGCGCACGGCACAGCATGAAACACCCACGCCGAAGATCAATATTTACGGCGTGAACGCCATTGGCAAGCACATCGGGCAAGCTGTTTTTACAGCGGCACTGCTTTTCGTGGGTGCGGGTTCGTTAGATTGGTCATGGGGGTGGGTTTTGGCGATCGTCTACACTGCCTGCTGGATCGGCCTCAGCATTGCCCTGGCGATTGGCAATCCGGAGCTGCTCAATCAGCGCGGCCAACGTGTCAAGCAGGCGACGGTCGGCACAAAGAAATGGGATCTGGTGCTGGTTTCAATTTACGTTGTGCTCGTCCTTGTGCAGCCATTTGTCGCGGGGTTGGATTGGCGCAATGCATGGTCCGCGCCTGTCTCGCCCTTGGTTTATGTGATTGGCAACCTGCTTATGATCTTAGGCTTTGTTCCACTCACCTGGTCGATGATCGCCAATCGTTACTTTGAACAGAGCGTTCGCATCCAGGAGTCACGAGGGCATCAGGTGGCAACTGGTGGACCATACCGCTTTGTGCGCCATCCCGGTTATACCGGTGTCATTCTCCAGTTTCTGGCGCTTCCGATCGCGGTAGGGATGTGGGCAGCACTCATTCCTGGCGCCATTGGTATCGTCGTGTTTGTGATCCGTACCGCGCTGGAAGATCGCACATTACAGGAGGAACTTCCCGGCTATGCGGAGTACGCGCAGCAAACGCGCTACCGCCTGATTCCGGGTATATGGTAGCCAAAGTCGAAGTCAAGCCTGGGCGATCACTTTGTCTGTCGTTGTTATGCGCTGGCCCGGTCCGCCTCGATCATCGCGTAGGCTTCATCCTCTGAGTCAAGAATCATCAACGTGCTGGATGTCGTGCCTACAAGCATTCTGGCAAAGGTCATCAACATAGATCTATTTAAGGCACTTCTCACCACCACGATATTGAGACTGCCATATTGAGCGAACATCCGAGTCGCCCGTTGGAAATGAATCACGGGGGGGCCGGGTGGCATAGAAGCACCCGGTCGATCTACGTTAATGACATCTACCCGATGATCGACACTTTCGATTAAACTCGCAACTTCATCCAGAGAGAGGTGGAACTCATCCCAGGTCCATTTGCCTTCATTTTCAACACGAACAACCGTTTTATCCTCGTTATCCCAAAATGTGTGAATAGGCATTGGTGAGCTCCCAAGTATAGCCCGCATTCTTATTTATTATCTTACATTACATTATTTCTGGGGTTATGCCAATAATCATTTGTGAATATTTCATTAATTACACTATCCCTGATAGACCTCGTTTACTGATCCAGTAATAAATAGCCCGGGTATTTATCTCGTTTTCAAGATACCAGATTTAAACAAAACTATTCGGCAGCGAAAAGCGGATTGACATCGATCAGGGCGTTATGCCCGCCCGGTTGGATTGTGACATCTTACATCCGCACACATGATCTTTTGAACTACCCGGTATCCAGGAACACGCTTACAGTACAGATAATAAATAACAATTATTGAGAAAATGACGATGGCATATGGAACGATAGTGATAGACGAAGAACGGTGTAAAGGCTGTGAGCTCTGCACCACAGTCTGTCCCCAGCAAGTCATCGTGATGAATGTGGAAGGACTAAACAGCAAAGGCTATCATCCCGCCACATTGTCCGACCCACATGAGCAGTGTACTGGCTGCGCCATTTGTACCGTAATCTGCCCCGATGTCTGTATCACCGTCTACCGAGAAGTACGGTCTACCCTCGCGCACAGTCACAATCAGATGAGGAGGTAAGCCGTGACCAGAGAATTGCTCAAAGGCAATGTGGCTATCGCTGAGGCCGCCGTGCGGGCAGGGTTAGAAGCCTACTTCGGGTATCCGATTACGCCGCAAACCGAACTGCTCGAGTATCTCTCTGCCCGGATGCCTGAATTGGGTCGAGTTTTCTTGCAGGCGGAAAGTGAAGTCGCCGCCATCAATATGGTATATGGCGCGGCCTGTACCGGCGCGCGAGTCATGACTTCCACCTCCAGCCCTGGCTTCAGCCTGATGCAGGAGGGGTTATCCTATATCGCTGGTTCTGAGCTTCCCTGTGTGATCGTCGATATTATGCGTGGCGGCCCCGGGCTGGGGAACATTCAGCCATCGCAAAGTGATTATTTTCAGGTGACACGATCTGCCGGACACGGGGATTTTCACCCGATCGTACTGGCTCCCGCATCCGTACAAGAAGCCATTGACTTCACCTTACTGGCGTTTGAACTCGCCGAAAAATACCGGCACATGGTCATCATTGCCGCTGATGGGCAGATCGGCCAGATGATGGAGCCAGCGGAACTCCCACCGATGAGTCCCGTCAGCAAAACACATCCAGAATGGGCGCTGACAGGAGCCAGGGGACGTTCCAAGCACGTCATTACATCACTCTATCTCAATGCCGACGAAGAAGAAGCTTATAACCGCAAGCTACAGGCACGGCTCCAAAGCATTCAACAAGCTGAACAGCGCTGGTTTGAATATGCGACCGAGGATGCCGAACTGCTGGTGGTCGGTTTTGGAACAGCAGGGCGGATCGCGCTCAGTGCGGTTGAAACCGCCCGTGAAAAAGGTCTCAAAGTCGGGCTGCTGCGCCCGCAAACACTCTGGCCTTTCCCCGAAGATCGAATTTCCCAGCTTGCCGATAGCATTCAAGCCTGTCTGGTGGTGGAAATGAACGCCGGGCAGATGCTCAATGACGTACGGCTTGCTACTGGCGGACAAATCCCAGTGAAATTTTACGGACGAATGGGCGGCGTGATTCCGATGCCCTCTGAAATCCTGAATGCCATTGAAACTGAGTACCAGCTATTTTCGGTGCGGGAATAAGGTGGAGAAACAAGATGATCACGACAGGCGTTTCCCCAATTGAAATGGAACTGGTCTACGAGAGACCATCCTCGCTGAATAATTGCCCTACACGTTACTGCCCCGGCTGTACTCATGGCGTTGCGCACCGCCTGGTAGCGGAAGCACTGGACGAACTTGGGCTTCGAGAGCGAACGATTCTGGTCGCACCGGTAGGATGCGCGGTTTTTGCCTACGAATACTTTGAAGTGGATGCCTGTGAAGCAGCTCATGGGCGCGCGCCAGCCATGGCAACCGGCATCAAGCGTGTCCAGCCAGAGAATATCGTGGTCGCGTATCAGGGTGATGGTGATCTGGCATCCATTGGCGCAGCCGAAATTTTACACGCCGCCGCGCGTGGCGAAAATATCACGACCATTTTCATTAACAACGCCGTCTATGGCATGACCGGTGGGCAGATGGCCCCCACATCCCTGGTAGGTCAGAAAACTACCTCCTCGCCAATGGGCCGCGACGCCCAACTGGCAGGATTTCCGATCCGCATGAGCGAGCTGTTATCCCAGATGGATGGCGCTGCTTACATTGCGCGCCGGTCTTTGCACGATGTCCGGCATATCCGCCAGGCAAAGAAGGCCATCCTGACAGCGCTCAAAACTCAGATGGGCAATCTCGGCTTCAGCATGGTTGAGCTGCTGTCGAGCTGCCCAACGAACTGGGGGCTGTCGCCGCGAGAAGCACTCCAATGGATTGAGGATTACATGGTGCCGCAGTATCCGCTCGGCGACTACAAGGTCACCGACGCCGTTCAGGCACTTGAGAAGAGAACAGAGTAAGATGATGGGTGATGAATTCGTGTTTGCCGGTTTTGGCGGCCAGGGCGTGATGTTCGCGGGTCAGTTGCTGGCCTATGCTGCAATGGACGAGGGGTTAGAAGTGACCTGGATTCCATCCTATGGCCCGGAAATGCGTGGTGGTACCGCGCATTGTCTGGTCGTGGTCAGTCAGCGTCCGATTGGCTCCCCGGTCGTGCAGCATCCGAAAGTTGCGGTGGTCTTCAATAACCCCTCTTTTGATAAATACGCGCCTCTGGTCGCGCAAGATGGCCTGCTGATTGTGAATGCTTCCCTGATTACACGCCAAAGCCATCGCAGCGATTTGACGAAGTTCGATGTTCCCGCAACGCAAATTGCTGACCAGCTTGGCGACACGCGGGTGGCGAATATGGTGCTGCTTGGCACCGCCCTGGCAGCGCACCCCGTCTTACCGCTCGATGCAGTTTGTCGTGCGCTTGAGGCACATCTACCGAAACGCCATCATGACCTGCTGCCCCTGAATTTAGCAGCGATTGAACGCGGCGCAGCATACGCAGCAAACGTGCCATACCAAGTGTGAGTCATCTATTGGGATGACTCACACAGGTTAATTTGGACACACTCGATTTAGGTCTCTGTTACCGGGGCTTATCGAAAGACTCCAACAGTTCAATAATGATACCCAGGTCCTTTTCGCTGTCCATATAGGTGTACATGCCGCTGCGGTCGCCATAAAGCCCCTGCTGCACAACCTTGATGCCATGCTCTGCAAAATGCTCGACCGCGCGCTGCGAATCTTTCACCTGAAAGGCGATGTGATGGGCGCTATCCCCTTTCTCGTTCAGATAATTTCGCCAGACACTGGGGATTTGATCGGGCTGGATGAGTTCGAGCTGTGCCTGTCCGAAGTCAAAAAATGCTAATTTAGCAGTCGCTTCTGAAGGTTCGCCGTTGAATGTTGTTTCCGTGATTTCGTAGCCCGGTGTCTCCACCCAACGCGGCTCCGGCAAATCCAGCACTTCGCGATAACGGGCCGCCGTGCCTTCAATATCCTCTACGACCATGCCCACCTGACACACGAGATCGGTGCCGATTCCCTTGTCAGCGGGGAAAGGCGCTGCCTGTAACTGCGGTTCACCGTCATAAAATTCAAGAAGCTCAAAGGCAAGGCCCAGGTCTTTCTCGGTATCCAGGTAAGTAAACATCCCACGCCGTCCGGCAAACAGCCCCTGCTGCGTCACCTCGTAACCCTGATCGGCAAAGGCGGCGGTCGCTGCTGCCGTTCTGGGAACTTTCAAAGCGACATGGTGGATTCCCTCTCCATGCTGCTTCAGGAAATCCATCCAGATGTTTGAGTCATCCAGCGGTTGAATCAACTCAAATGAGACGCCACCCATCCTGAAGCTGGTCATTTTTGCACGAGCATCCGAGGGTTGTCCTAAATAGGTGGTTCGCGTATGACTGTAGGGCTGCCTCACCTGGAAAGAATCCGGCACATCCAGACCAAGAATTTCTCGATAACGGGCTGCCGAGCGTTCAATATCCTCCACGACCACACAAATCTGAAAAAATTTCTTGTCACTGAAGATTGAAGTTAGAAAGATGTTTTCTCCGCAAAATTAAAATATCTCGTGTTTTCATTCGCTTAAGGGTGATACCCAAATGGGTTGCCTTCATCAGGGATGTGCTGGCGGACCTGGTCACTGACGGCAGTGAGTTCATCCAGCACCTGATCCGCGATGTCGATCTGAAGCACCTGGGCGTTCGCCAGCGCCTGCTTTTCGTTTTTCGCGCTGACCAGTACCGACGTGACACCTGGGCGATGCAGCAGCCAGCGCAGCGCGAGATGAGCCAGTGAATGCTGCGTACGTGCTGCCACCGACTTGAACGCTTCAACCGCTTCGTACACGTGCGGCCACACCTCATCGCGGAATAAAAGGATGCTCCAGCGCTGATCATCGGAGACGAAATCAAGCTGCCGGTCATATTTCCCAGCCAGAATGCCGTGGGCCAGCGCGCTGTAAACCACCACCGAAATATCATGGTCGATACAATAGGGGATGATGTCCTGCTCATCGAAGCGCCACAGCAGGCTGTAACCAAGCTGGTGAGCGTCAATCCGCCCCACCTGGGAAATCTGCTCCATCTGGGCAACAGAGAAGTTGCTTACGCCGATAGCGGCGATCTTCCCCTGCTGGCGCGCGGTTTCCAGCGCTTCCATCCAGGGACGCAGGTCTTTGCCAGTGCGCGGCCAGTGGATGTAGTACAGGTCAATCATGTCCGTTTGCAGGCGCGCACGACTGGCATCAATCGCCTGCATCATGCCCTGCGCGCTAACCTCATCTGACGAGAACTTGGAGGCCAGGAAAATGCGCTCCCGGCGGCTGGGATCAGCGGCCATAAAACGCCCGATCAGGCGTTCCGAGTAGCCGTTGCCATAACCGGTTGCGGTATCAAAGTGCGTGATATCCTGCTCAAGCGCGGCGGCCATCGCCGCCAGAATATCGGCCTCGCCCTCCCTGTTCTTGTGATCCAACCCGTAAAAGGACCCCCCCATACCGAGCGGCGCGTGCTTTTTGGCGCTGCGTCCAATCTGAACCAGGGATAATACCGATCGTTCAGAACTCAAATAAGATACTCCTCAAAATCTATCCATCAACTTTTACCGGATTTTAGCGCAGGACGGCATGATCTCCATATATCCGTGTGGTGTTCGGCGTGTTGACTTTGCCCACCCGCGATGCTATGCTGAACGTTGTAGAACTAAGACACAGGTGCGCCCTCGGCCCGGATGCCGGGCGCATAAAGGGGAAGCCGGTGCAAGTCCGGCGCTGTCGCGCAACGGTAACAGAGGTCCATACTCTGAAGCCCGATTACCTGCCTGCGTTTTAGCTCGTGGTGAACCTTCGCACGAAAGGGAACGAGCATGCCCGTTATGCTTCCCGCCGTCTGGCGGTTTTTGATTCACACCGGAGGCCGCTGTGGCTGACGCCTCCTCTCGCTTCACGACACATTCAGATGCCAAAACCAATGTACAAGCGCGTGCCATCATCAGTATGAAACCGATGCTGCTGCTCGGTTTGTTGGCGCTGCTGGTCGGCGTTTTTCTGTTCAGTCTGGCATTTGGCTCTGTGCATATCCCACTGGAACAGATCATCACGGTGCTGACC
>JAIOHN010000671.1 GCA_019912985.1 Anaerolineae bacterium
ATCCAGGCTGGAAAACTCCGGCATGGTCGGCGGTTCTTCCTGGTCATCCTCGTCGAACGCATCATCGTAGTCATCAAGGTAGTCGTCAATATCCGGCTCTACACTGCTGTCAGTGATATTCTGGAGAAATGCGTTAAACGCCTCATCGTCCACAGCCGGTGGTTGAAAATCTTCATCATCATAGACATCACCCGCCAGAACTTCCGTCTCGGCCGCATTGGTCATGGCGGTATCCGCCAGACTTTGTGTGGTCTCGGTGTAAGAGCGCTGCATCAGCTCAATGGCGTGGTCAATCAGGGGAATCACTTCACGGGCGCCGAAGGGTGCATCAATCATCCCTTGCAGGCCGAGTTCTTTCATCACCGCGTTGGAGTTCGGCTGAACGGGGCTGGCAATAATGGCAATACTGCGCTGCGTCATCCGCAGCAGTCGGATAAAGTCCGGGCCTTCCGCAGCCAGATCAACCAACGCCACATCATGCGGGTTGTCCTGTAAGTATTCCAATGCGGCATCCGCAGCCGTAAAAGCATGGACCAGAAAATTACCGGTCTGCTCTAAAGCCTGCTTGACCGTCACAGCGAATACTAATTTCCGGTTAACAATCAGTACACGGGTTGTCATAATTACATTGTATAGCGCCATTTAGTTAGAAGCAACCGCATAAGGCGACCCTCGCGCAAAGCCGCCTTATTGCTTCGATTCACAGCTTTATAGTTCTATGGCAGTGCGGCAGCAACCACAACCACTTCATAGAAAAGCGAGTTGTTGGCCTCATCTGATTCGACTACGGCATTACCAGCATCAGCCACAATTTGCAGATTATAAGTTCCCGGCGCAGTGAATGTCACATCCAAGGACAGCAGGATCACTTCCTGCGACCGCAGATTCGAGACGATACCCAGATCGAGCGCCGCGCCACCGGGTAACACAGTTAGCGTATTGGCAAATTGTCCGCTGCGCTGCTGGCCCTGGTTGACAATCGTCACCGAGTAATTGGCTGTCACAGTTGCATCCGGGTCCGCCGGAATCGTGAGTTCCTGGGGGCCAACCACAGTCGTAATCGTAAGATCAGCAGGCGCAGGCACAGGTGTCTGCGAGGGATACGGCGTCCAGGTGGGCAGCGGGATATAGGTGTAGGTTGGGCGGATCGGTGTGGGTGGTGGCGGCGCATAAGTCGCAACAACCGGCACCCCCGTGCAGAAACCATACACAGTGGTATATTCCGCCGCAATCCAGCCGATATTGCCGCCATAACGCACCTGCCACCAGGTGTTGTTCCCCAGGCGCCCGATGATCGGCGTCACTGCGCCACTGTTCAACACGGTGATGATATTGGCGTTGGTGCTGGTATCGGGTGTGCTGCGCAGCCGCAGCGCGGTGTTTGTCAGGGCACGGCAGGTTGGATCACTGGGATCAATCACCGGCACATCAGTTTGTGGTGCGATCGTCGCCGTGACTAAAGACTGGCTGGAACGTACATTGAGCATAATTGCCGCTGGGTCGCTGGCAACAGAACCACGTCGGGCGATCACCTGCAATTCAATTTCACCGGTCGTGGTCGGCGTATAATCGAGTAGGGCGTTCATCGTCTTGTCGCCGGAAACCGATTCGGAGAATACACGCTTCACAATCTGGTCATTAGCGATCAGTTGGACCTCAGTGACACCCACAGTGTCAGTCGCGTTGGCACTGATAAACACCTCATCACCGACCACAACTTCCGATCCCTCTTCCGGGGACGAAATCGTCACACTAGGTTTGCCCGCTGCACTATCGGTAGTAGTAGGCGTATTCAGGGGTTCATCGGTCGGCCCGGTGGTCGACAAATTACATGCCGCCAGAAGCATGGCCGCCAGAAATAAAATGATTGCGCGCATAAATAAACGTCCCTGATAAAAGAGGTCTATAAGGCATTCTAGCATTGGCTAGCCTACAGAACAACGCACGCTTGGCAGACCATCACCCCACTAATGGCCGACGCTTATAATAAAACAAGCCCCAACAGACTGCTGCAAGGGCTTCAATGCATATCCAGTTGTTCAAAAACCATCAACCAACGGGTTCTTTATAGATGATGTAACGTCCCATGTCATCGCCCTGAGCGATGCAGGTAGACATATCCACTTTAAATTCGTGACCGCCAGATACCCAGCGCAGACCTTCTTGCAGCAGACCCTGGCCGACATAACACACCGGCTTATCTGCTGTGCGCCCCCAGCACATCGGGCAGCGCTCCAGCGTATAGATAATGCGATCGTTGCCTTCTTCGTACACATTGGAGATCTGGTCAGAGAATTGCGAGAAGATATTCGCCATCGCTGGCACACCGACTTTGAGCTTGGCGCTCAGCGGCAGCACCTTAAACGCCAGGTCGCCCACACCCGCCAATGCACCAAACGCACGTAAACCCTGTGCAAATGTGGCTCGACCGGCACGCAGCGCCAGCCCACGTCCGCCGCGCGGACCGTACATATCTTCCAGGGCGACGTTTAACGCCGTGAAGTCCGCAAAATCAAACCCTTTTTCCAGGTTATCGGGCGGGTAATTGTCAATCAGATGCTCAAGCCCGGCCAGGTTCAAGATGGCATTCAACCCATTTTTGCCCATAATTTCTTCCATCGCTTCGATGGTAATGCGGGCAAATTTATTGGGATAGTAATATCCGCTTTTCTCATGTGGCATCGTGCCTGATCCTCCAATCGGTAAGTAAAGCCAACCGCGGGTGCGACTATCAGCGCAGATTGTTTTCAACCATATAGTTTACAGTATACGTCAAAACCCAACCACGTCCCAATCTATCATCCCAATTCTAGCACAAGGCACCCGCCCAAATCATAAGCGTCAGTTGATGACAATCAGGTCAGCCTCGCGCTGCGAAACAGGCAAACGGCCCTGCATACTCCATGGGCCTGTCCAGGTGACTTCAAGGTCCACCACACGTCCACGCCAGTCGGCATCATCCTCAAAAAATATCAATTTGTTCTGCGGCGTACGCCCGCGCCACTTGCCCTTATGCTGGTCTTCCACCAGCACGGGTAGGGTCTGTCCCAGGAAGCGCTGATTAATCTCCGCAACCACTTCAGCCTGAAGGGTATCCAACTCCAGGTGGCGGCGTTTCTTTTCTTCTTCAGATACATCATCTTCCATCGAGCGCGCGCTCACAGTGTTCGGGCGTGGGCTGTAACGCGCAAGATGTGCCTTATCGAGCTTAAGTTCTGCCAGCAGGTCATAGGTATGCTGGAACTGCTCTTCAGTTTCACCGGGGAAGCCAACGATAATATCTGTATTGATTGCCACATCAGGGATACGCGCACGGATATTGGCAATCAGCTTGCGGTATTGATCCGCTGTATAACCGCGCTTCATCCGCTGCAGCACTTCGTCATCACCCGCCTGCACCGGCACCTCAATATGCGGCATCACGCGCGGCAATTCTGCGACAGTATCCAACAGCTTATCAGTCATCCAATTGGGATGACTGGTGAGAAAACGAATCCGTTCCAGGCCAGTTTCCTCAGCAACGTCGTGGACCACATGGAGCAAATCCGCCAGATCAGGGCCATCTTCAATATCTTTGCCATAACGATCAACGATTTGCCCAAGCAGCGTCACTTCTTTCACGCCTTGCAGGGCGAGACTGCGAACATGCGCGACAATTTCACCGATGCTCCGGCTGCGTTCGATACCGCGACGGAAGGGGATAATGCAAAAGCTGCATGCATGAGAGCAGCCATAAACCACAGGCACATGCGCACTGATTAAATGTCCATGTTCATGGGCAGGTAGGATTAAGTCACCATCTTGCAGGGCATCTCGTTGAGCGCGAGCCTGCGCTTCCACTGCCATGATTTCCGCCTGGATCGACGAATCCTGTAGAAAGCTCACCATCGGGCCAGGTTCGGAAGGCGGCATAAATACATCGACAAACGGCAGCTTTTTACGCAATGACAGTGGATCACGCACACCCACCATACAGCCCATCACGCCGACGATTTTGTCCGGCTGAGCCTGCTTCACCTGCTGCAACTGCAACAGGCGATTCATGCCTTTATCCTCGGCGCTCTGGCGGACGACACAGGTATTCACCACAAAAATGTCCGCATCTTCCGGGTCAGATGCAGCCTGATGTCCCAGGCGCTCCAGCTCGGAAGCAAGCCGCTGCGAGTCGGCTTCATTCATTTGACAACCTAAAGTCCAGATATGATATTTCATGGTAACTGCCCTACTATTAACTGGTGTATTGTAGCGAAAGGGGAAATGTGCGTCAATGTTACCCTTCACTCACACGGTACTGGCTGCAAGCGTACACCATTGAACGCTCCGGATGATGGAGAAGCCACCCAGAAAGCCAACTCATTCTCACCCAGGGCCACAAAATTCGTAATATCAGCTTCAAAAGATGCTGCACCGAACACACCGATGCGCTCGCCATTGACATAAATCTGTGCCTGTTCTGGCGCACTATCCACCATCAGCAGATAACTCACACAAAAGTCCAGCGCTGTGAGCAGAAACACATGGCGCAGCCAGCACGATGCACGCGCCTGATGATCCAGCCCCCACTGATTAAGGGCTGGCACCACCATGGGTACGTCTTCATCTGCATACTCGCATTGCCAGTTCGCGTTCAGATCGACCGCTTGCAAATTGTCCATCGTGTTCATCCCCTCAACTGCGATCACCACGCCAATACTGCCGCACCCAATTTGAATGATTGGTGAACTACTGTTTCGCGTCTCATTCTACTGAATCTAAAACCGGCTCACAAATAGCCGATAACATCAACCGCACCGCCTATATGACGTTTAAAACCGCACGGCGTGACCAACATCACTACAGGCAATGGGCCTGTGTTGGCACAATAAAGATGGTCGTCTGGAGAGATGCAGCATCATGCAAACCCCACACACGCAGTTCAGAAAACAGTATTTGCAAATTCCGATCGCGATCATGGTGATCCTGTGGGCGCTGGCTTTCATCTACTGGCAGCGCGGCGGTGAGGTGCTCTCCGCGCTGTTGTTGGCTTACATCGGCCTGTTTGTTGGCGCTGGGATCGGGTTGTACATCGCATTTCCACCGCTTCAACGTCCCAAAGCCCGGCGTCTGGTGATGCTGATGGTCGGTGGTCTTCTACTGGTGATTGCGCTGGTATCTGATCACGGCAATATGCAGATTGAAGGGCTGTTTTTCGGCGTCCTCACGGGAGTCGCACCTTACATCATTCTGCATTATGCACTGGCGAAAATTGTCGGGCCACTGGTTTTTGGCCGCATCTGGTGTGGCTGGGCCTGCTGGTTCGCGATGGTGCTCGACCTGCTGCCCTATCCTTACAGCCGCTATCGTATCCCCGGTCGCTGGGGCTGGCTACGCTACGCTCACTTTGGCGTGAGTCTGGTCATCGTGCTCACCGTCTGGTTCGGTTATCACATCTCCGGTGCAATTGGCGACAGCGGTCTGGCGTGGTTCGTCATCGGGCTGCTGCTGTATTATGCGATCGGTATCGGGATGGCATTTGCACTCAAGGACAACCGCGCCTTCTGCAAATATCTGTGTCCTATCAGCGTACTGCTGAAAACCACCTCGCGTTTTTCGCTGCTCAAGATCGGCGGCGTGCCAACCAGCTGCGATGAATGTCAGGCCTGTGTCGAATTATGCCCGATGAACATCCGCGTGCGCGATTACATCCTCAGCGGCCAGCGCGTCCTTTCAACCGAATGTACGCTGTGCCAGATATGCATCAACGTTTGCCCGGATAACACCCTCAAGCTCACGTTTGGCCTCGACATCGGCGGCCAGGAACACATTGATTACGAACCGCCGCGTTCCCGGGTTCGACGTCGCTCATAGCCTTCACTCGCACTACCGATCAATCCAAACCGCCTTGTTTTTGCGTACACAGGCAATAACTGGCACAATTTTCAACCTGACAGCGAGTTGAGAGAATTCTCTATGCGCCATACGGTCTTATTCTACAACCCGGTCTCGACCAGCAAGGGCAAGCAGCGTCTGCCACTATCGCTGATGTCGGTGGCGGCAGTGATTGCAGACGATTATGATGTCGAATTCATTGATGGCAACCTGATTGACGACCCGGCTGCGTATATCATCGAGCGCGTGAAGGCGACCTCAGCGAAACTGCTGGCGGTCACAGTCATGCCGGGGCCGCAAATCCGGCAGGCGGTACCGGTCTGCAAGCAGGTCAAAACTGCCTTACCCGATCTGACCATTCTCTGGGGCGGTTATTTCCCCACGCAGCATTATGAAGTCTCGCTTCAAAGTGATTTTGTCGATTATGTGATTCAAGGCCAGGGTGAGGCCCCTTTCCGCCAGTTTGTCGACACTTTACACCACGGCGGCGCGCTGC
>JAIOHN010000672.1 GCA_019912985.1 Anaerolineae bacterium
AAAATCGTTGTCCTCATCATCACTCAGATCATGTTCTTCGCGCAGCACCTGAGTCACCTGACTGATCGCACTGTCCACGCGCTGGTCGCTGATGGCTTCCATCACGATGGAGGTGATCGTGTACTCGCCTTTCAACGTGCGCTGGCTGCTGAGATAGCGCTGTGCCGAGGCCAGCGGCACATACACCTGTGCAGTCCCCTGGTCGCCGCCCATGCCGCCAAAGTTCTCGGCCACGCCGACCACTTCAAAGGCGATGTCGCCGATGCGAATGCGTTTTCCAATGGGGTAATCCCCGCCAAACAGGGCATCCGCCGCGCGCTCATCAACGACGACTACACGCGCGGCTGTGTTCTGGTCTTCATCGGTGATCAACCGCCCCTGTGCGGTTTCCACATGCAGGGCATCGAAGTATTCGCCTGTGACCCCGGCAATTTGCACGGCGATTTCGTGTCCCTCATAGGAGGCCGATGAGACGACGCCGAGGTTCGGTGCGACCACCCGAAGATCCGGCACACGGAAGGAGTCTGAAATCGCTGCCACGTCGCCTTCCGTAAGGGGGACAAAGAAGGCAGCGGGATTGGCGGCGGCGCTCGAAGAATTGGCTGATGAGGACACGTCACCCAGCACCACAATCAGGTTGGAGCCCACCGCAGAAAACTGATCGACCACGAAATGTTCTACCGCCTGCCCGATGGACACCAGCAGCACCACCGCCGCCACGCCGATCGTGATTCCCAGCATCGTCAGGGCGGAGCGCAGCTTGTTGCTCACCAGGCCGATATAGGCCACCCGGAGGTTATCGATAATCTTGCTAATCATGTTATTCAAACCTCAGCGCGTCAATCGGGTTCATGCGGGCAGCGCGATTGGCCGGGAACAGGCCGAAGCCGATGCCGATGGCACTACTCACGACGGTCGCCAGGATGATGGCATCGCCGCCGATTGACAGCGGCAGGTCCGGCACCAGCAGCGTGCCAGCGACACCGATGCCAATTCCCAACACAATGCCCAGCACCCCGCCGACCAGTGACAGCACCAGACTCTCGATCAGGAACTGCATCAGAATATCACTTGGCTTCGCCCCAACTGCCTTGCGCAGGCCGATTTCGCGGGTGCGCTCAGTCACCGAGACGAGCATGATATTCATGATGCCGATGCCGCCGACCAACAGCGAGATGCTGGCGATCAAGCTCAGAAAGACCGTGAGCAGGCCCGTGATCGAGCCAACCGCGTCCAGCAGGTCCGACTGGTTGACGATGGTGTAATCCTGTTCGCCATCAAAGCGGATGTTGTGCTCATTAAACAGGTACTGGTCAATGTGATTCTCCGCCGCGTCAGTTTCATCCTCGGATATCGCCTGCACCAGCAGGTTATCCACACGATAGGAATTGCCGATGCGTGCGTCCGTTAAGCGCGTCTGCACGGTGCTGATAGGCGCGATCACGGCTCTGTTTTCGCTGTTGAAGCCGCCGCTGCGCCGTTCCATCACGCCGATCACCGTAAACGGGTGCTGGTTGATGCGGATGATCTCGCCGATGGGATTGAAGTTTTCATCACCGAACAAATCCTCTACCACTTCGATACCCAGCAGCACCACCCGTTCCTTGTTTTTGACCTGCTCGTCGGTGATAAAGGTGCCTAGCTGCGGATTCCAGTTGCGAATGCTGGCGATGTTGGGTGTGACTCCGCGAATGGTCAGCGTCTGGTGTTCGCCATTGGTGATCACGAACCCGGATACGCTGAACTCCGCGCCGACCTGGGCAATGGCCGGATAAGTAGCCGAATTGCTCAGTACGTCCACATCCTCAAGCGTCAGCGGCTCAATGCGCGTGCGGGTATTGCTATCCGGTTTGGAGGCGGTCACGGTCAGCAAATTGGCCCCCAGAGAAGCAAACTCGTTCGATACATAGCCTTCCACGCCGCGCCCCAGGCTGATCAACCCGATCACCGCGCCGATGCCGATGATAATGCCCAGCATCGTCAGTAAAGCGCGCAGCCGGTTGGTAAAGATCGAATCCAGGGCCAGGCGAAAGCTCTCAGTCAGATTCATGCATACACCCTAGTTGTACTCGTCTTCGCTGCCGCCATAGTAGGCATCCTGGAAGATGGCTTCCATCTCCGCAGCTTCGGAGGGACGCTCATCTTTGCCTGCCACCAGCGGCCTGGGGATCGGCTCGTCAGCGACGATTTTGCCATCACGCAGCATGACTAAACGGCGGGTGTGGCGGGCGATCCAGGGATCATGCGTCACAAAGACGATAGTAATGCCCTGCTCCTGATTCAGACGCTGCATGATTTGCAGAATTTCAGCCCCGCTGCGGCTGTCGAGGTTGCCGGTCGCTTCGTCAGCCAGGATCATGGCGGGGTTGTTCACCAGCGCCCGCGCGATAGCGACCCGCTGCTGCTGGCCGCCGGATAACTCGGTTGGCAAATGATCCATACGCCGTTCCAGCCCGACCAATTCCAGCGCAGCCTGCGCCCGTTTGCGCCGCTCAGATGCCCCGGCGTAAATCAGCGGCAGTTCGACCTGCCGGATAGCTGGCGTGCGTTTGAGCAGGTTGTAGTTCTGAAAGACGAAGCCAATCTTCTGGTTACGGACGCGTGCTAGGTCGCTTTCGCTGAGGCGCGAGACATCCTCACCATCCAGAAAGTATTCCCCGGTGCTGGGTTGATCCAATGCGCCCAGGATGTTCATCATCGTGCTTTTGCCAGATCCAGACGGCCCCATGATGGAGAGGAACTCGCCTTTGCGAATTTCCAGGCTCACGCCATTGAGGGCGCGAACTTCGATGTCCCCCATCTGATAGACTTTGGTGATGTCGCGAATGTCGATGACGACATCGTCATCCCGTTGAGTATCGTCGGGCTTCGCGCCGTTTTTATTAAACAATTTCAGCATCAGCGTGGCTCCTAAAAGCTGCTCGTCAGCGAATTGGCATCCAGTAGCACGACTTCCTGTCCGGCCTGGAGTCCGCTCAAGATCTGGCTGTGGGTGGCATTGCGTGCGCCCAGGGTCACTGCGACTTCGCGTGTGCGGCCATTTTCGAGCACGGTGACGGTGGCCTGCTGGGTGGCGCTATCCAGACGAATAAAACGGTTGGGTACCACCAGCGCATCCTCAACTTCCGACAGGACGACACTGGCGGTGACGCTCATCCCCTCACGCAGCGGCTCCGATGTGGGGTCGATAATCACATGCGCCTGATAGACCGGCACCGCAGAGCTGGGCATGGGCAGCAGTGATATACGCTCGACCTTACCGCTAATATCGGCATCCGGCAGCGCATCGAGGACGAAGTTCACCGACTGGTTGGACGATAACTGTACCACGTCCGTCTCATCAATCAGCAAATCCACGACAAACGTGCTGTCATTTGAGAGTTCCATCGCGGCCTGACCGCTGGGGGGCAGCTCGCCTAACACCAGATTGTTTGTGGTAATCACGCCATCAAATGGCGCGACCAGCACCGCTTCGTCAAGCTGAAGCCGCGCCTGTTCTACGGCCAACTGGCTGTTTTCCAGCGCGATCTGCGCCATCCGCACATCGTTCTCATCCGGGCCGTTCAGCAATTGCTCCAACTGGATAGACGCCTGGACGATGGAGGCGTTGGCCTGCGACAGGCGGCTCATGTCCGGCCCCTGGTTCGCCAGACCCATGTAGTTGGTCTCGGCGATGTTGATACCCAGGTCGGCCTGTTGCAGGCTGGAATTCAAGAGAATCTCCTGCGATTCCGGGTCATTGGTCTTGGAGGCGCGAAATTCAGGGTTGAGCGCCAGGGTTTGATCACGCTGCACCTGGGCCTGCCACAATTGATTGCGGGCCAGTTCTTCCTGCAAGCGGGCGACCTCAAGGTCCTCCGAGCTGGGCTGGGCGGCATAAGCGGCATTGGCACTGGACTGGGCGGCGTTTAACGCAGCCTGCGCCACGGCAATATCGACATCACGGGCGGGCGCGGTCAACTGCTCGAACAGCGTCTGCTGCTGCTGTAAGTTGATCTCGGCATTGCGCACTGACAGCTCAAACTCGCGCGCGTCCAGGCGGGCCAGAACATCTCCGGCCTGCACAGTATCGCCTTCATCAACAAGGATTTCACTGACCGCACCCGCCATGCCGAAGGTCAGCGGCACAGACTGCTGCGGCTGGACAACGCCGGTCGCGTTTACAGTGACCAGCAGGGTGTCTGTCGTCACCATCGCCTGATCAACGATGTTGGTGGCTTCGGTCTGCGCGCCGACGATCGACACGCCGGTCAGCATCACGACTGTGATGAGTATGAGATAACGAAATTTGTTCTTCATTGCGTCAACCTCCAAAGAGCCCTAGCCCGCTTCTGCGCTGCTGCGGCATGAAGGCGACGGTTTCGCCCGGCTGCAAGCCGCTTAGAATCTCGGTGTAATCATCGCCACGGGTGCCGATCGTCACCGTACGCGATAGGACGGTGCCATCGGACATCAGAATGTCCACATACAGCGTCCCCTGTTCCTGATCTTGCAGGACGTAGCGATTCGGCACGACGATCACATCCGGCACCTGCTCGACGATAATGCTGGCTTCGGCAGTCATGCCGGGACGAATACGCTCGTCACTCGCATCCAGCTCCAGTTCGATGGCATAACGCACCAGCCCGTTCTCAGTGTTCCCGGATGAGGATAAAAAGGACACGGTGGCGTCCAGCGTGATATTCGGCAGCGCATCCAGTTCAACCTGGGCAGGCTGCCCGACGCTCACCTGGCGCAGATCAAGCTCGTCAATCTCGCCAGAGAGGTGCATCGGGGTGACATCCACCAACTGCACCACCGGCACACCAGCACTGATGCGCTGGCCGGGTTCCAGGTTGATGGTGGCGACGGTACCAGCGAACGGCGCGGTCAGAATCGTGCGGTCATAGCTGAGTTTGGCCTGGTCTAACTGCGCTTCCGCCTGGTCAATGGCGACCTGTGCCTGCTCCACATCGTATTCACTGGCCCCGGCGCGCACCTGCTCCAACTGCCGCTCGGCCTGTGCGATCCGCGCGCCAGCCGCGCCCAGTTCGCCCTGATTGGCAGAGCGAAGATCTTCCAGGCGCAGGCGTGCGATCTCGGCATTAAACGATGCTTCCCCAATCCGGGCATCCATCAACGTGACGGCTGCTTCGTCCAGATCCGGATTTGCTTCATTGCGTGCTCTTTGCGCGGCCTGGAGTGCGATTTGCGCCTGCTCGTATTGCAGCTCCGCCGCCGCGATGGTTTCATCTGAAACCGAATCGGCCACGCTGGTATAAGAGCCGCGTGCGCTGTTGAGGTTGGCTTCAGCGATCTCGATGTCATTTTCATCGACCACCAGCAAATCCTCATACTTCCGCACCGCCGCCTCGTAATTGAGGTTCGCCTGCTCATAGGTGATGACCTGGCTGCGATTTTTCAATTCCACCAGCGGTGCGCCCGCCTCCACATAATCGCCTTCCTGCACCAGGATTTGATCCACCTGTCCGGATGCCAGGAAGCTCAGGTTCGAGACTTCGCGCGCTTTCATAGTGCCGGTGGCCGGGATAGTGATCAGGACCGTGCCTTGCTGCACGGTGTAGGTCTGCATGGCGGCCAGGGTTTCCTCGCGGCTGGTCTCGGCGCGGGCATCCTCATCCGCCAGCAGGAATGCCATCCCGACGGATAACAACAGCGTCAGGATAGTCAAGATAATCAACGAACGTCGAACGGACATAAACTTCTCTACCTTGTCTTGAGAGACACGTGAAAAAATTGCCACGAGGGCAAATGGACCCGCATTCATCTAAACACGAAGTCCTTGTTCGCCGTAGTGAGGCGTGTCAGAAGGCCATATGACGGCTGTCAGATCGCGTTTTGACAATTGTCATATCCGAATATGACCCGCGTGAATTCTGACGATGCGGCTTCTTTGCTAAGATGTGAACCGTATCGTCAAACCAGAGGAGCAAGAATTGATGATTTTGCCCATGCCAGGAGGAGCAATCGCCCTACTGTTCCTTCTTTTTGTAGCCTTCCGAGCGTTTCGCGGGCGAACAAAGGTCTCTTTCTTGAGTCTCTTGCTGGCCTTCGCCACGGTCGGTTCCCTGTCTGCGGGCCTCATCGCCAGAAGTCAGGCGGAAGACCCCGCCCCTGATGCGCTCGGCTTCTTTATTGTGGCCGGGGTGATCGTGCTGGTGGGGATCATCATCGTCCTGATCGAGCGTGCGAAAGCGAAACCCGGCTGGAACGCCTCGCAAGGAGTGATGACCATCGGTGTTGGCAGTTTACTGTTGGTCTCGCTGCTGGTCGGGCCGTTCGTGACCAATTTCGTCACGCAGACGGTATCTGGCCCAGTGGCACTTGCGCAGACCAACGACGAGGTGCCTGATTCAGTGGCCCCCTCCCCCACGGCGACCCGTGAAGCCATCGTGGAAAGCACACCGACTTTCGTGCCGATGATGACCAACACACCCGCGCCAGATCTGCTGACTGAGCAGGAGACGACGGTCAACCCGGCGCTGGATGTGCTGCCGACACGCTATGTCTATACGACCCCTGTGCCGACCACCGTGCCGGCCCTGATGACGGTGTGCCAGGCGACCGTGCAAAGCAATCTCAACCTGCGCAGCGCGCCATCTGTGAACGGGCAACTGCTGCTGACCATCCCCGCAAGCTCGGTGGTCCCGGTCGAGAGCCAGAATGCAGATGGCTCCTGGTTTTATGTGCGCTACAACAATCAGGATGGTTGGGTCAGTGTCGATTATCTGATCCCGAATCAGGATTGCCAGAATTTACCAGTGCGCAACTGATGTCAGATACGAGTCTGGAATATTAAACAGGATGAGAGCCAATGAGCGCAGGCCCTCATCCATTCTTTCTGGAATATAAAGATTTTGAAGTGATACAGGTCATGATCCTCCCATTAACTGATTTTCGCCTTCACGCAGACAATTTAAGAAAGTCGATTTATCATACGTTTATGAATCGACGTCGGAACATCGAACCGGGCCTGCTGGGGATATTACGCTTATTCATCGGCCTGACCCTGGTGGTCAGCCTGATCGGCCTCCTTGTAGTCCACTTTTGGCTGAAAATCCCCCTGGATGGGTTGCAGCTTACGGCCCTGATTATCTGGGCGCTTTTGTTTGTCTACCTCCTCATTCCCCGCTTGCAGCGCCTACTGGGACGCTGGTATTTATCGCTGGGGCTGCTGGTCGCCACCGTCATGCCGATCATCACGCAGCGCTGGTTCCAGAGTCAAATGCTGACCGATGCCCAGCTTCGTGAGCTGCTCCCCCGGCAGCGTCTGGCCTTATCGACAGGCAACATCGCGCTGGTCTCAGGTGACTCGTGGATCATTACGCTGTTTGTGCCGCTGGTGTTGATCGCCTGGCAGTATGGTTTTCGGCATGTCCTGGCATTCGCGTTTGGCACGGCACTGCTCGATCTGGCGCTGACCATTCCCATTCTGGGTGCCAGAGGCGAATATCTGATTGTCACCTGGACCGCGATCTCATCGCGCACGGCGGCCTTTATCCTGATCGGCTTTATCGTGGCCCGGCTGGTTGCCCGCCAGCGGCAGCAGCAGGACAAACTTGCCGAGGCCAACAAACAGCTGGGCAATTACGCCAGCATTCTGGAAGACTTCACCGTCAATCTGGAACAGCTGACCACCAGCCGCGAACGGAACCGGCTGGCGCGCGAACTGCATGATACGCTGGCGCATACCCTCAGCGCGTTGAGTGTCCAGCTTGAGGCTACCGATACCCTGTGGACGACCAGGCCCGAAGAAGCGCAAAAACTGCTGCGCGACTCGCTCTCGACCACGCGCTCAGGTCTCACCGAGACACGGCGGGCGTTGCAGGCATTGCGCGCCAGCCCGCTCGAAAATCTGGGGCTGGGACTGGCGATTCGCCAGCTTGCCGAGTCCGCTGCCGAGCGATCCGGCTTCGCACTCAAGCTCGATGTGAATCCGCAGGTGGAGAACCTGAGTCCGCAGGTGGAACAGACGATTTACCGCGTCGTTCAGGAAGCGCTCGAAAATGTTAACCGTCACGCGGGTGCCAAACAGGTTTCCGTCACCCTGCAGCGTGAAAATGGCACAGTGGTGACGACCGTGACAGATGATGGCTTTGGCTTTGATCCATCGACGTTGAACGCTGAAGATCACTTTGGCCTGCGCGGGATGCAGGAGCGTGTGGAGGTGTTCGGCGGCAGTCTGAGTATTCAAAGCCAGCCGGGCGGCGGGACGACCATTCAATTGACCATCCATGAGGCAAACTGATGATCCGCATTTTGATTTGTGACGACCAGATGATTGTATGCGAGGGGCTTCGCGTGATTTTCGAGAGTGACCCGGAGATCGAGGTGGTGGGCATCGCCAATGATGGCGCACAGGCTATTGATCTCATCCCCACGGCGAAACCCGAGCTGGTGCTGCTCGACCTCAAAATGCCGATCATGAATGGTGTGCAGGCGGCGCGGCTCATCCGCGAGCAGTTCCCGATGGTGCATGTGCTGGTGCTGACCACCTACGATGCCGATGAATGGGTGTTTGATGCCATTCGCAGCGGTGCTGAGGGCTATCTGCTCAAAGACACCCCGCGCGAGGATTTGATCAAGGCGGTGAAGGACACGGTGGCGGGCAAGCATCATATCGACCCCTCGATTGCGGGCAAGCTGCTGAACGCCGTGAAAGATGGCGCGCAGCCCCAGCAGCCCGATACAATGATGGCTGACCAACTGAGCGACCGCGAACGCGATGTGCTGCGCTTGCTGGCGAAAGGGCTGAACAACCCCGAAATCGCGCAGCAGCTTTTCCTCTCCGAAGGCACGGTGCGTAATTACATCAGCGAAATTCTGGCGAAGCTGAATGTCTCCGACCGCACCCAGGCCGCGCTGATGGCGGTTCGTTATCGCCTGGTGGATTAGCCGACCCGCCTGCTATCCGTTTTGAGGTGTGGAATGGCGGATCACGAGGCTGCACAACCGCAAAATGACCCTGAACTGAAGTCACAACTGGAGCACCACTTCAGACAAACTTTTGAACTGCCGTGGCAGCGGCTGACCGGCGGTTATGAGAGTGATGTCTGGCGCGTGGGTGAGCTGGTGGTGCGGATCGGCCCGGCATGGCGCACGGATGCCGAACTGGGCTGGATACATGACCTTGTGCGGCACTGCGCCGCGACTATCCCCGAAGTGGTCGCGCCACTGGATGCCGTGGATGGCCGCACATGGTTCCGCTGGCAGGATCGCCCGGTCCTGGTGCTGCCGTTTGTGCCGGGTGAGCAGTTGAACCGGGACGACGATCACCAGATGCAGCAGGCGGCACGATTGCTGGCCCGGATTCATCGGGCGGGATTGCAATGGCCGGGAAAGCGTCCGCGTCCGGCACTCAGCGCGACTGCCCCGCCGACCCCCGCTGGTCAGATTGACCTCACCAGCATTGTGGATGCCGAGCTGGATGACTGGTACGCGCGCGTGTTCCAGCGTGAACCGCATGTGCAGGGGCCGGTGCATGGTGATTATTACCGCGCCAACCTGCTGTGCGTCGATGGACAGGTGACGGGGATTATCGACTGGGACGAGAGCGACCTGCGCCCACTGGTGACGGAAATCGCCTGGGCGATGTGGGAGTTCACGCACAATGCGGCGGGTGATGATCTGGATGTCGCGCGGGCGGCGCGATTTCTGGAGGCGTATCGTGCTGAGCATGATGTCCTGACCGACCGCGACCGGCCTTCCCTGGTGCCGTTGATCCGCTGGCATCTGCGCGAAGAAGTGCGCCGGTCGCTGGCGGCGGAGCAGCGTGGCGAGGAGGTAGACCTGGGGTATCGCCATGCCGAGATTCGAGCGTTCAATGCTTTATGGCAGCGTGATCTGGGCTAGAAACCGGGTTATGTATAATAAGCTGCGCCTCTCGTGTGATTAGAAAGGAGTATGCATGAAAGATAATGGCACACGTCCGAACAGGATCGGTATCGGCATCGCCCTCGGGGTCGGCGTCGGGACGGCCCTGGGCGTCGCATTAGACAACATTGCCATTGGGATCAGCATCGGCATCGCCCTTGGCGCGGCTGTGGGCGCAGCGCTGAATTCGGACCGTGGGTGATTGCATCAGGGATGCGGAGGCCCGTGTCCCTGCATTTTATTATGCAAGAAAAACCCTACCCCACTTCAATGATAGATAGACCTCAACCTTGCTGACTCATCAGCGGAGCATAGGCTGTTTGACCTCGCAGAACATTTGAGCTAGCATGAGCGCATGCGCGAAAAAGGGGAATGTAGCCATGGACACAGCCAAACAGCAGCTCAGCACAATTGACGACTACATCAGCATGTTTCCGGCGGAGATCCAGGCACGGCTGGAACAACTGCGGCAGACCATCAAAGCCGCCGCGCCGGATGCCGAAGAGGCGATCAGCTACCAGATGCCGGCCTTCAAACTCCACGGTAATCTGGTGTATTTTGGCGTGAGCAAGAAGCACATCGGCTTCTACCCGACCTCATCCGGGGTAAAGGCCTTTGAGCAGGAATTGGGTTCGTACGCGACCTCGAAGGGGGCGATCCAGTTTCCGAACGACCAGCCGATTCCGTTCGATCTCGTCACCCGGATTGTCGCCTATCGCGTGCAGGAGAATTTAGCGAAGCAGAAGAAGAGAAAGTGATGGATAGTTTACTTACTTATTGATAAACAATATGAATATTTGAATACTTAATTACTAGAATATCCTGTATGTACTAAATAGAATGAATGTTCCAGGTAATTATTTGACGAGCTCAACCATACCTTTAGCGTTCCTTCATTGCAAATGACCAAAGAATCTCATAAACTGTAACAAGGTCACTCAATAGCTAATAAAAGGAAACAGCTCCTTTAGGGGAGGAGCTGTTACCTGTATGGTGCTATATACATACTCATGGATACACAGTATATGCGCGTTTTTTCACATGGTCAAGAAATGGGCTATTAAGATTTGCTTAGGGCTAGTCACTTAACGCATTATGTTTTTATGGTTCGTAAACAGAGCAGGCGGCTCGATGTCACTCAAGCACAATCTATCCTTTAGAAAGGAGGTCAACATGCGCCGAACTTTTCGCAGGACCGTCACACTCAAATATCGGTACCCTGTAGTTCGTGTAACGCACTCTGGACCAGTGCGTTGCATCAACCCCAACTGCGGAAGAATCAACCAAGTATATACCGGGCAAACTAATCCAGTTTGTGGTCACTGTCGGACCCCATTACCGCTTAGCGTTCGCTAAGTAGGCCATGTCGGATCGAGCCGCCTGCTCTGTTTATGAGGATAACGATCTTACCTTAGATTTGCCTAACAGTTCAAGGAGATTGCAATATGGCTAGCAAACTTGACAGCACGAGTAGTGTATCAGTTACAAATAGCGTTGAAGTTACCCGTATGACAATTGCCTGGGAAATTGCTCGTGCATCAAATTTTGCGTCTACACAGGGTGGGTTGAGAGGTGAGGAGTTGCGAAACGCGCTTACCGAAGCCTACATCAATACCTACAACGCTATTCTCGCTAATGAGCAAAGTCACTTTGTTCCGGGCGAGATGAGCTAAAGTCGCTGATACTCATGAGCCTTTGAGTGAGCATGCTCAGAGGCTCTAACAGGATATGGATTGAATCTAACTCAGCGTTGTGTGTACGAATTGTCAATGTATTAGGAAATGTGAGAATGTTATGAAACGAGCAGAGATTAAGACAGCGGCGTTTAAGTACATCGTGGAACGATCAAAACGTGATAAGGGTTGGATTTCGGTTGATCCTGAGGAAATAGCTGAACTGCTGGGTGAGACACCTGTTCGAGTTAAGAATTATCTTAATGAACTGGTACAGGAAAATGTTCTTCAAGCCGATGCTAATGGTTACTCCCTCAGTGAGGAGAATCGCATGCAAGTCAGCGAGCAAATTTTCCAAGAAGAGATCAGTCGATTGGAGCATATCTCTATTGATACTCTCTCTCCTGATGATCCTGATTATTTAGCAAAGGCAATCCATGAAGCAAGCACCAAGATACGTGCTAAATATACTGATGTGAAAAAGATTCAATCTTTTCCCACACCTGAGGGAAAAACAGGGTTTATCGCTCTGTACAAAGGTAATCTCCTGCGGGGAGTTCATGATTTTTCTGAGTTGGTAAAAGAACTGAGCTACAAGGATCTTGTCGAATTTATATATGAAACCATGTTGACAGGGATCGCAATAAAAGGGACTGATCAGTTTGTGCAGTAGCTTCCAAAAGATTGTTTCTGTGCATTATAGACTTCACAGCCTCGACACTGGCCGAGACTTCTGCCTCTAATTGCGTCCCCTACCCCATGCGCCACCAGCGTTGATCGCGCACGGCGTCGATGATCTCCTGCGCAATCCAGCCATCTTTGAAGGTCTGGTAGGCAGGCGCGGACTCACCGCGAATATCGGCCACAAACTCGCGCATGAGCTGCGTCCAGTTGCGCTGCGTGTGGTCCTCAATCGCCGGGAGTGCCTCGCTGATGTGCGCCGGAACCGGGACCTCATGCCACTCGCCGCCGCGCCGCTGGATGGAAAGCGGCCCCTGGGCATAGGCTTCCTGAATATAGATCGCGCCTTCGCTGCCATAGAACAGCATGTAATCGGGGTGATGGCGTGGCTGCAAGCCGCTGTGCTTGAAGAGCGCCGAAACCGGATCGCTGCGGTTGAACGGTGACTGCGCTTGCACCAGCACGGTGTACGTCCAGTCGGAATCGACTGTCTGCCACTCAATGCCCTGTGCATCCGCATCCGGCGCGAAATTCTCACGCTCGCGGAAATCATGGACGCCGGAGACGACCGGCGCGCGCTTCATGTCGTTGCGCGTCTCGCCTGTGGCGGCGCTAGGCTGGCCTGAGAGGACGCGCAGCACGATGGCGAGCTTGTGGGTGAAGTTGTTATTCAACCGTCCGCCGCCCTGGTCCAGTCGGTGCGACCAGCCGAAGGGAATCAGCGGATTGAGATTGTAATGGGAGACACACTCGACCTCCTGCGGTGCGCCAATCTCGCCAGCGGCGACCAGTTCCTGCGCCAGCAGCGCATGTGGCTCATAGCAGTAGGAGGCGGCATAGGCGGTTTTCACGCCGGCGGCCTGCGCGGCGTCGTAGAGGGTTTTGGCTTCGGCGGCGGTGGGAGCCAGCGGCTTATCGCAGAACACATGGCAGCCTGCCCCGAGTGCGGCCAGAATCGGCGCGACATGAACCCCGCCGGGTGTGCCGATGGCGACGATGTCCGGCTGGAACGCTTCGAGCGCGGCCTGCCAGTCTGTCCCGGCGTGCGGGATGTCGAGTTCAGCGGCGACGGCTTTCACGACCGACTCGGTGCGGCTGATCATCCCGACCACCTCGACGCCGCAGTCACGCAGCGCCAGCGCATGGCCTTTTCCCGCGAAGCCGGAACCGAGGACGAGTGCTTTCAGGTTGTGGGGCATGATTGTGCTTTCCGTTGAGTATGAGGCATCGCATGACTATAACATAAAGGCGTGAAGGCTGGCTTGCTCCATAGCGAAGATAGGCTAACTATCCCGCTGGTAATTAGGACACATGAGGCATGTTGATGTAAGGCGGATTCGGCACACTTTGCGCTATAATAGTTCACTGTAGGTTAGTAAAAGAGGGTTCTATGTGGTTACGAATGGTTCGCAAGTTCCCCCCTTACTCCCTCGATGCCCTACCCAGGGGAACCGGTAAAACGTGGGATGAGTGGGATCTCATTCTGACCACGGGGATGCAGCGTAAGTGTGGCGTCCTGCTTACCGCGCAGTATCTGATCGACGAACACCGGGTCAAACCCGGCTGGGCGCAGTTGATCGCGCTCCAGTATGTGATGAAGGGCAAACCCCAGCGCTTGCAATAAAGAACCTGCTAAACTTCAGGCAGTTTATCCACCATTGAAACATGACTTGCGATGATCTTTACCTGTAAGTTGATCGCATCTACAGTAAACAAGCGGCCCTGTACTGGCGGTGAAAGTGCATAAGTTTCCGGTAATGAGCCAGGATCAACTTTTTCAGAGAGTTGCAGCAGGTGGAGTAGTCTGAGGTATTCATCTAGTGGAGTAGTGCAGAAATTGGCTCCAGGCCATGTAAATGGGCCTTCAAAATAGCGGACGCTGTCAAAAACCAGATAAAAACCTTTGTGTGAGATTCCGGCTGTGGCACTGTATCTAACATAAATGGATAAGACCGAATGCCCGACCCCATAGTGCCAGATCTGACATGAACAACTCTCTGGCTGAGCAATGCCGAACACATTAGAAGCTGGTGCTTCCATGAGTGCCAGGTCGAATTCTTTCTCCATTTCTATATTGTCATGTCCCCACGATTGACCGGATGGTGTCCTGCGTGGTTTTGACGATGGTGTCCATGCTGGCGGATTGACCCGCCTGCTCCGTTTTGGCAATGGCGTCGGCGTCCAGGTGGCTGAGCATGTCCGCCACGCGTTGGTCAAGGTCTTTGATCGACTCCGGCAGGTCGTCCATTTGCTTCAGGAATGCCAGCAGGGTCAGGGCATGATCGAAGTGCTTGAGTTCGCCATAAACCACCGCGATACGATCCAGTGTTTTCGCCAGCAGGCTTTCAATCTCCAACCCAACCCGGATTTCCAGCGCATGGCTCAGATTACGAAGTGCGTCGTGCAGCTCGCCGGTTTCCTGGTCGATGTCTGTCAGTGACACTAAATCGGACGCGGCCCCATGCTGGTCGCCGATTTCCAGCCGTATCGCCAATCCATCCTTGTATTTCGCACGGGCCAGCGCGTGATCCTCATGCTTCAGCGCGATTTTACCCTGGGTTTCATACACCAGGGCGGTGCCATGCCGCGCACCAATTTCCTGAAATAGAGTCAAACATTCTGGCAGCAGTTTCTGCGCGCGATCAAAGTCTTCCAGATCCACAGAAATCGCCGCCATATTAATCAGGCTGGTAGCGATGCCGCTGCGATCGTGAAGTTGACGGCGAATCTCAAGCGCCTGCTGGTGCACTTCGAGCGCATGTGGCATGTCTCCTGAAAAATCATAGCTGATCGCCAGGTTGTTCAGCGCTTTGGCAACATCGAGCGGCTCCCCAACCTCACTCATGATCTGGTAGCAGCGTTCACGCGTCTTTAACGCCAATTCGTATTCTTCTTCCAGATGTTGCAGATTGCCGAGCGTCATCAGGTCGTAGCCCAGCCGCTTACGGTCGCCGCGCTGCTCTGCCAGCGCCATACTCTGTTCCAGGTACTCGCGGCCTTTGGCAAAGTTGCTCTGGCGTACCTCAATATCACTCAACTGCGCAATGGTTTCGTTGAGATTCGCTTTGTCATCCAATTCGGTGAACAGCGCCAGCGCCTTCAGTTGGTGCTCACGGGCGGTGTTATATTCCGTCAAACGTTGGAGTGTCATCCCCATATTCAGGTGCAGCAGGGCCGTGTCTTTGGGTGATGTATCCCGGCTTGCATCCAGCGCCGCGACACGCTGGTAAAGGTGGAGTGACTCGCGATAGGAGCAGGTTTCAAAGGCCTGAATTGCCGCGATCCAGTTGTAATGGCGCTCTTTCTCGATGTCGCCTGCTGCCCGCCAGTGTTGGGCCAGCGCAGACGCGTGCGGATCGAGATTGTCGGCGTAAGTGGCTTCCATCGCCTCGGCCACCTGCTTGAAAAGCGCAGGTTGATCGGCGAGGTTGAGCAGCAGGGCCTCACGCAGTTTATCGTGCCGGAAGCGCCAGCGGCCATCATGCACTTCCAGCACTGCCGCCTCGGAACAGGTCATTAACCAGTGGTCGAGTCCCTGTTCAGGAACATCCCCTGTCTGTTCCAGGACCTGCACGTCGATCTGCCGCCCCTGGATGGCCGCCAGTTTCAAAAGCTGCTGGCCCCACGCCGGTACACGTTTGAGGCGGCGGTTCACAATCTGCTGGATACCGCCGGCAATCACCGTGGCAGGCAGGGTCACACGGCCCACATCGGTCAGTCGACCGGCTTCCTCGGCCAGTGCGCGCACGACTTCCACCAGGAAAAAGACATTGCCCTCAGTCTCTTTCTGTACGAACTCCAGGAAATGTGGCTCCTGGCCGACATCGCCAAGCATGGACGCGCTCAGCGCCGCGATGCCGCTGGTATCCAGGCGCTGTAACGAAATGGGGTGCATTTCCGGCAAATCCTGCGGCAGATTGGGCCGTTCGTCGTCGCGATAGGTGGCGATGATCAGCAGCGGCAGCTTCTCCACAAGCCGGTTCAGATTTTTGAGCGGGACCAGACTTTCTTTCGTCCACTGCAGGTCTTCGAGCAGCAGCACCAGCGGCTGCGTGCTGCGCCGGAACATATTGAGGATGGTCAGCACCAGTTGGTCCTGGCGATCTTTTGCGGATAATTTCGGCACGCCGGGGGTATCCCGCTGAACCAACTTATCCAGGTCAGGGACGATCTCCTTGAGAATGCTGATTTCAGCATCGTCGAATTCGGTGAACAAGGCCATCCGCCGGATGACCTCGTGCCAGAGTTGGTAGGGTACGCCGCCGCCCTCTACCGCCTGCCCTTTCAGCACGCGCGCGCCATTGACCATCGCATACGTCCCGACTTCATCGAGCAGTCGTGATTTGCCGATTCCGCTCTCGCCGCCGATCAGCCATGCGGAGCCATTGCCCGCAAGCGCCTCCTGCAACGCGGCTTCCAACTGGCGAAACTCGGCTTCGCGCCCCACGAAATTGGCTGCTTGTAGATAACTTTCACGGATTAAGTCATCCTCAGTGGAAGGCGGCAGCTGCATCGCTTTTTGCAGCGCCTCGATGACCTCAAAAGCGCTCGAATAACGATCTGCCGGGTCTTTGCTGAGCAGCCGCGCGATCACAATGGTCAGCGATTCGGGGATGTCGAGCACATCAAAATCAGGCACCGTTTGAATAATGCTCGTGAGATCAAGCGGGTCGTAAGGCAGCTTGCCCGCGAACAATTCGTAGGCCATCACGCCAACCGCATAGAGTTCTGATTCGCGGACAGCCTGCCCGGTTTGCAGGACTTCCGGGGCCATATACGCCAGCGTCCCCTCGACACCGGATGCCTTCTCAAGCGCGACTGAGAGGCCAAAATCCACCAGCCGCACCGTGTTACCCAGGACGAGCACGTTATCGGGCTTCAAGTCACGGTGAATGAGGCCGCGACGATGGAGATAAGCCAGTGCTTGCAGAATCTGGATGAGATACTGCACCTTATCGGTGACGGATTTGTCCTGGCTGGCATCCACCAATCCCTGTGCGTTTTGCAGATATTCCATTGTAAAAAAGGGGGATTGCTGGCTGTCAAAACCATAGTCCAGCACACTGACAATATGCGGATGGCGCAGTGACGACAGGGTTTGAAATTCTTTGGCGAGCGCCACCCGTTTCATCTCTTTGCTTGGCAGATCGAACTGCGATGAAAATTGGAGCAGTTCAATATCGACCTGCACTTCTTTCAGCGCTACCTGCGTATCATCGAGGCGATCATAAGCCCGGTAGACAATCCCCATACTCCCAGCACCGAGTCTGTCCTCGACCCGGTAACGATTCGCGATCAGTCTAGGCTGTGAAGCGGTTTCGATAGTCATTGTTAAAGGTTCTCTGTAAGTACCCGGGTGTCCTTGACTCTAGGATACCACTGAGTATAACGCGCTTGCCTTCAGGATAGGAACCAGGGCGTCTCGAACAAAAATGAAGGTGCTCAGGCACGAAATTCATATTTGAAAGGTTGGTCTGTTTTTTCTAATGTTGGATCCTAAAAACTTTAGGAGTTTGTAGGTTGTTTTCCTTTACATTAGTGGTTCTGAGAATTCGTAGACGCCTCTAAGGAGACGCCGATGCTGGGCCAATTCCGGTATAAATATTCGTTGTTGGTAGTTTTTATCGTTGTGCTTTTCACCGTAATTGTTGGCCCAGCACTGGCCGACTGTACCACTACGCCAAATGGTTCTGGTTTTGACTACTACTGTACAAACGACACCCCACTAGTAAATGGCAGCACTGGCAACGACAACATCACCAATGCCGGACATGTTTTGGCCTATCTTTGGGGTGCTGGCTTTGGCACAAATGCAACTCAAAGCGATGTTCTAGTCAATAATGGGGATGTTGGCGAGAATGAGAATGATGATGGCATATGGGGTGGTCCGGGCCCGGATACAATCATTAATAATGGCACTATCTATGGCGGACCCTGGACGGTGTGGGAAGGTGTTCCCGGCGCGATCTTTGGGGATGATACCATAGGTGTGGTGGATGATGATGTCATTGTCAACAATGGCGTTGTTCATGGAAATATCCATGGCGATTACTCAGCAGGTGGTGATGACACTATCACGATTAATGGGGTTGTCAACGGTGGTGTGTACGGAGAAGGTAGTGAGTCAGTGATGTTCGGTCGTTACGGCAATGATACGGTGACGCTCACCAATAACGCCGTCGTCACAACCATCATTGACGGTATGCTTGGAAATGACACCCTGCGTTTCAGCTTCTCGACAGCGGATGAGCCAACCTACAACGCGCTGTTCGATCTCATCAATGCGGCGGACCCTGCTGGCGGTTCACTGACATTCAATGGCAATACCTTCAACTGGGTCAACTTCGAAACGTTGGATAACGCCATGGTCCTGACGGTGCTGCCGACTATCGCTGTCACACTGGCAGAAATTGAGATGTTGGCAGTCGCAGAAGCTGGCGCGATCGACACCTATACACTGGTGCTCGCCAGCCCGCCCAGCGCGCCGGTCATGGTGAGCGTAACCCCCGACACCCAATGTCAGGTGAATGGCAGCAGCGCGCCAATCACGCTGACCTTTAATCGGGTCGGCTCGTCGTTATGGAGTAGTCCTCAAACGGTGACGATTGCGGCGGTTGACGATGGAATCATCGAAGGTAATCACTCCTGCTCGGTTTCTCATGCGATTGCGGCAGGAAGTGCCTCAGAATATCTCGGTACGAACATCGCGAGTGTGACTGCCGCCATCAGTGATAATGACGGCGCAGGCATTGTGGTTTCCGCGATTAGCGGTCAGACAAACGAAGCAGGTGGCACCGCAACTTTTACGATGGTTCTCAACAGCCAGCCTGGTGCTGACGTCACCATTAGTCTCAGCAGCAGCGACCTCACAGAAGGCACCGTTTCGCCTGAATTGGTTACCTTTACCCCGGCAAACTGGAATAATGCTCAGACCATCACAGTGACCGGGGTTGCGGATGCGATAGATGATGGTGATGTCACGTTTAGCATCATTACTGCGCCTGCTACCAGTACTGATCCGGATTACAATGGGATTGATCCAGACGATGTAACAGTCGTCAACAGCTCAACCACGGTGACCAATACACCCGAACCCACAGCCACGAACACACCGACGGATGTGCCGACCAACACACCGCTGCCAACGAATACGAGTGAGCCGACAGACATACCCACCGCCACCGCGACAGCGACCCTAGATCCGTCAGATGTGGTTTTCGGCGATGGCTTTGAGAGCGGTAGCTTCCAGGCCTGGACAGCGGCACAGACCGGCAATGGCGACCTCAGTGTTCAGTCCAGTGCCGCGCTGGTGGGCAACCAGGGGATGCGAGCGGTTATCAACGACAACGGCGCGATTGGTGTGCGCGATGACACGCCAACCAACGAAGCGCGCTACCGGGCACGTTTCTACTTCGACCCGAACACCATCAGTATGGCGAATGGTGACCGGCACATGATCTTCATCTGTGCCAACTTCACGACGGTCATCTGCCAGGTGGAAGCCGGCTTTAATGGTGGAAACTACCAGCTGCGAGCGGCAGCGGTGAGCGACAGCAACAGCTGGACGCAGACCAGCTGGTTCACCATCACGGACGCGCCTCACGCGGTCGAGATCGACTGGCGCAAATCGAGTGCAGCGAACGCCAACAATGGTGGGCTGACACTGTGGATTGACGGGCAGCAGATGGCGAACTTCAGCAGCATCGACAACGACACGCTGCGCGTAGAACTTGGCGCGATCGGACCGATTTTCGGTGTGAACAGTGGAACACGCGGCACCTACTACCTGGATGCGTTCGAATCGCGGCGGCAGAGCTATATCGGGCCAGTGATCACTGCCCCGACGAGCACACCGCAGCCAACCAACACGCCGCTACCCACTGCGACAGCGACCAATACGCCTGAACCGACGGCAACCCATACGCCAACCGAGACAGCGACTGTTGGGCCGACGGCAACCCTGACAAACACGCCTGAACCAACAGCAACGGATGAGCCAACGAATACACCGCTGCCGACCAACACACCCGAACCCACAGCCACGAACACACCGACGGATGTGCCGACCAACACACCGCTGCCAACGAATACGAGTGAGCCGACAGACATACCCACCGCCACTGCGACAGCGATCCTGGATCCGTCAGATGTAGTTTTCGGCGATGGCTTTGAGAGCGGTAGCTTCCAGGCCTGGACAGCGGCACAGACCGGCAATGGCGACCTCAGTGTTCAATCCAGCGCAGCGCTGGTGGGCAGCCAGGGGATGCGGGCGGTCATCAACGACAACGGCGCGATCGGTGTGCGCGATGACACGCCAACCAACGAAGCTCGCTATCGGGCGCGCTTCTACTTCGACCCGAACACCATCAGTATGGCGAATGGCGACCGGCACATGATCTTCATCTGTGCCAACTTCACGACGGTCATCTGCCAGGTGGAAGCCGGCTTTAATGGCGGAAACTACCAGCTGCGAGCCGCAGCGGTGAGCGATAGCAACAGCTGGACGCAGACCAGCTGGTTCACCATCACGGACGCGCCTCACGCGGTCGAGATTGACTGGCGCAAATCGAGTGCGGCGAACGCCAACAACGGCGGGCTGACACTGTGGATTGACGGGCAACAGATGGCGCATTTCAACAACATCGACAACGACACATTGCGCGTGGAACTCGGCGCGATCGGACCGATCTTTGGTGTGAACAGTGGGACGCGCGGGACCTACTACCTGGATGCGTTTGAATCGCGGCGGCAGGGCTACATCGGGCCAGTGATCGGTGCCCCGACGAGCACACCGCAGCCAACCAACACGCCGCTACCCACTGCGACAGCGACCAATACGCTTGAAGCGACGGCAACCAATACACCAACAGACGTACCGACCAATACGCCATCGCCCACCGAAACCGAAGTTGGCGCACCGACAGCGACCCTGACTTTCACACCATTGCCGACCAATACGCCTGAGCCGACCAATACGCCTGAGCCGACCGCGACCAACACCCCAACGGATGTGCCAACCAGCACGCCGCAGCCAACCAATACACCTGAACCCACGGCAACCCTTGCGCCGGCAGATGTAATTTTTGGCGATGGTTTCGAGAGTGGTAACTTCCAGGCATGGAGTTCAGCGCAGACGGGCGGTGGCGATCTGAGTGTGCAGCCCGGCGCGGCGCTGGTAGGTAGCCAGGGGATGCGCGCGGTCATCAATGACAACGGTGCGATTGGTGTGCGCGACGATATACCTAGCAATGAAACACGCTACCGCGCCGGTTTCTACTTCGACCCGAACACGATCACCATGGCGAATGGTGACCGGCACATGATCTTCATCTGTGCGAGTATGACGCGAATCCTGTGTCAGGTGGAGTTTGGGTTCAACGGTGGAAACTACCAGATCCGGGCGGCTGTGGTGAGCGACAGCAACAGCTCGACGCAAACCAGCTGGTTCACGATTACCGACGCGTCGCACGCGATTGAAGTGGACTGGCGCAGTGCCAGCGCCCCGAACGCAAACAACGGTGGGCTGACGCTGTGGATTGACGGGCAGCAGCTGGCGAATTTCAGCAACATCGACAACGACACATTGCGCGTGGAACTCGCCGCAATCGGGCCAATCCTCGGTGTGAACAATGGAACGCGTGGGACCTACTACCTGGATGCATTCGAGTCACGGCGGGAGACCTATATCGGACTCGCGCTGGATTCGATGGCTCAATTGGCAATCATCCCTCCGACTGTCGATATTCCCACAGAGGCTCCGACGAATACACCAATCGTCGCGACGGTTGAGCCAACAG
>JAIOHN010000673.1 GCA_019912985.1 Anaerolineae bacterium
GGTGTGGTGGGATCAGTGGCAGCGAATTTGCCGATGGCTCCGGCCTGTCCAGCGCGCGAGCCTTCCAGTTGAATCTGGTGGATGAACGCCGGAATCCAGGGCAGAAGGGCCAGCGCTACCGCTGCATAACCAGCCAGTAGCTTGAGCAGTTTGTCGCGATAATACAGCAGCACGACCAGCGCTTGAATGACCACCATGAACGCCGTGAAATAGTAGGTGTAGGCCATGGCGATCACGGTGAGCGCATACCACCAGGGACGGCGATCCCTGCCCGTGACGAAACGCCACAGCAGCAGCCAGCTCAAGACCGCCAGCATCACCACCAGCGTATACATGCGCAGTTCGCGCGCATAATAGATGAAAATGCCACTGGTGGCTAAAAATGCCGCCGCGCCCAGCCCGGCCCACCGGCTGCGAAACCAGCGCGCTCCGGTGCGGAAGGTGAGCGCCACCGTCAGCAGCGCCGGGATGACCGCTGTCATACGCATGATGAACAGGTCCTGGCTGCTGGTGAAGGTCATCCACAGCCAGACCCACAGATAATACAGCGGTGGGTGGACATCATCGATGGTCGCCAGCGTCAAACCGATGGGTCCCTGGCGGCTAAAATCCCAGGTAATCCACTCGTCATACCACATGCTTTCGAGCGCCAGGTGATGCAGGCCCATCAACCAGCCGATGAGCAGCACCGCCAGCAGCAACAGCCAGGGCAAATTGTTCCAACGCCGGGAATTCACCGACTCAATACTCCTCGTTGTCTCGCTATGGCGCGACCAATCATACCCGCCGCCGCAGACCTATGAAATACAGAACTTGCGTTCAAGCTGGTATAATCGAAACGACACAGCACCACGAAGGGAGAATGCAATGGCGTCGGATTTACTGGCAGGGTTGAACGCACAGCAGCAAGAAGCAGTCACAACCGGGCCGGGGCCGGTGATTGTCTATGCCGGGCCGGGCAGCGGTAAGACCCGCGTGCTGACTCACCGGCTGGCGTATCTGGTCGGCGAGATGGGCGTTTACCCTGGCGCGATTATGGCCGTGACCTTCACCAATAAGGCGGCCAGTGAGATGCGGATCCGCGCCGAAGGGCTGCTTGGCGGGCATTTGCGCGGCATTCAGATCGGCACCTTTCACGCCATCTGCGCGCGGCTGCTGCGGCGCGAAGCCCAGCATACCCCCTATCGCAGCGACTATCTCATCTACGACACTGATGATCAACTGGCCGTAGTCGGTCAGGCGATGAATGAGCTGAACATCGACAGCAAGCGCTTCAGCGCCCGCAGCATCCTCAATGCCATCTCCAACGCTAAAAACGAACTGATTACCGCCGATTCCTGTACCGGCCTGAATTATTTCGGGGAGATCGTCGCGCGGGTTTATCAGGCCTATCAGGAAATTCTGGTCGCCAACAGCGCGCTCGATTTTGACGACTTGCTGATGCAGACGGTGCTGCTCATGCGGGAAAATGACGAGGTGCATGAGAAATATCAGCGGTTCTACGAATATATCCTGGTGGACGAATTTCAGGATACCAACATGGCGCAGTACACGCTGGTGCAGATGTTGGGCAAGCCGCAGAATAATATTTTCGTGGTGGGCGATGAAGATCAGGGTATCTATGCCTTTCGCGGAGCCGATTACCGCAATGTGATGCAGTTCCGCCAGGATTATCCCCAGGCACGGATGATTATCCTGGAGCAGAATTACCGCTCGACCCAGATCGTGTTGGATGCGGCACGCGCGGTCATCCAGAAGAACCCGCACCGCCAGGATAAATCGCTGTTCACGGAACGACGGGGCGGGACCAAGATTTACCTGTATGAAGCCTACGACCAGAATGAGGAAGGCGAATTCATCGCGCAGAAGGTCGAGGAACTGCGCCATCACGAGCGCCTGGATTATCGTAATTTTGCGGTGATGTATCGTACCAATGCCCAGTCGCGCGCGCTGGAAGAGTCGTTCATCCGTGAGAATGTGCCATATAAGCTGGTCGGCGGGGTCAGCTTCTATAAACGGCGTGAAGTGCGCGACCTGCTGGCTTATCTGCGGCTGGTCAATAACCCTGACGACACGGTGAGCTTTAACCGGGTCATCAATGTCCCCAAACGCAGCATCGGCAAAAAGTCAGTGGCGGATTTCCAGAATTGGGCCGGGCAGATGCATTATTCATACGGCGGGGCGCTGCAAGCTTTGGTCGATGGCGAAGTGTCACCTTTGAGCACGCGCGCGACCGCCGCTTTTATCGAGTTCGGCAAGATGCTCGATGGCTGGCGGCATACCGCCGATACCGATAACCTGACCGAATTATTTGACCGCATCATGGGGCAAACGCAGTATCGCATCTACCTTCAGGAGATCAGCGATACACGCGATCAGGTGATTGAGCGTGATGAAAACCTGCGCGAGCTGCGCGGCCAGCTGGAAATGGCCGACGCGACGGAAACCCCCCTGAATGAATTTCTGGCCCAGACAGCGCTGGTAGCCGATGTCGATACGCTGCAAGAGGATGCCGACGCGGTCACACTGCTAACGCTGCATTCTGCCAAGGGGCTGGAGTATCCGATTGTGTTTATCGCCGGGATGGAAGAAGGCGTGCTGCCGCACACTCGCTCGATGGATGACCCGGAGGAGATGGCCGAAGAACGCCGCCTGATGTATGTTGGCCTGACACGCGCCAAAGATCAGGTGTACCTGACCTATGCTTTCCGGCGCTTTCTCTATGGCAACAGCGAGGCCAACGTGCCCTCACGCTTCCTGGGGGATATTCCGGTCGAACTGGTGGATGGCATGGTATCGAGCAGCAGCGCCAGCCGTCGTGAGAGTTACAGCTATCAGCGTGAAACGACCTGGGATCAAAGCACATTCGGCACCGGGCGCAAGAAAATCATCACTTTCCCGTCAGCGGAACCCGAACTGCAATTCAAAACGGGGATGCGCGTGCAGCATGCCCGCTTTGGTGAAGGCACCGTCATTGAGAGCAAGCGCAGCGGCAGTGATGAGGAGGTGACGGTGTCATTCAAGATGGTGGGCATCAAGCGGCTGGCGGCCAGTTATGCCGGGCTTAAGGTGCTGTCGAAGGGCTAAACGTGCCTATTCCCATCGCCCTGCAATCCCTTTATAATGGGGCGATCTTGCCCCGGTTATCGGCGGGGCTTTTTCATGAGGATGGACACATGACAACCGACAAGATCAATGACGGCGTGGTTGTGAGCCTTTCCTACGTCCTGACGGTCGATGGACAGGTCGTCAGCCAGACGGAGGCTGATGAACCTTTGGAGTATCTGCACGGCGCGGAGAATATTATCCCTGGTCTGGAAGCAGCGCTTGTGGGCAAACGCGTGGGCGACAAAATCAATATTACGTTGACCCCGGACGATGCCTATGGCGAATACGACGAAGACGAGATCGAAGAAATTGACCGCGACGAGATGCCGGAAGCTGAGATTCTAGAAGAAGGTATGCTGGTCGAGGTGGAAGACGAAGATGGATTTGTCTATGTGGCGACAGTCACCAACCTGACTGAAAACACGGTGACATTGGACTTCAACCCACCGCTGGCTGGTAAAACCCTGACCTATGATGTCGAAGTGTTGAGCATCCGCGAAGCCAATGAGGACGAGCTGGCACACGGTCACCCCCACTCGCTGGATCACGAATTCGGCGACGAATACTACGACGATGATGACGACGGTGAGTAAGCGCGTGCCATGACGGCGGCGTTTATCCTCGCATCAAGCTCACCCCGGCGGCGTGAACTCCTGTCGTCGCTGGGGATCATCTTCTCCATTCAAAAACCCGAAATTAACGAAGATCAGCACCCTGGCGAAGCACCGCTGGATTATGTCAAACGCCTCAGCCAGGAAAAGGCAGCCGCGATTGTGGCCCAGGCTGGCAGCGCAGCCACGATTCTGGCAGCGGATACGGTCGTGATTGATGAAGGTCATATCCTGGGTAAACCGGCAGACGCTGACGAAGCCCGCTGGATGCTGCGCCAACTGCGCGGCAAAGGCCATCGTGTCTGCACCTCGATCACGCTGGTTACACCGGGTGCATCCCCCCAAACAGAAGTGACCTGTACCGAGGTCTACATGCGTCATTATGGCGAGGCCGAGATCGAAGCCTATATCGCCAGCGGTGATCCATTTGACAAGGCCGGAGGTTACGCCATTCAGAATGCAGACTTTGCACCAGTAGCGCGCATCGACGGCAGTTATAGTAATGTGGTCGGCCTGCCGCTGGAAACACTGCGGGAGATGCTGGCTGCGCATGGTTGGTCATTTGAGGAGGAACCGCATGAGTGAAAAACCGTTGACAACCTCGTGGATGTGGAAAGATGATAACGAAGAAATCTGGGGCATGACCATCAACCGTGAAAAGGGTGTGCTGGAATGGGCGGATAGCATCGGCTGTGCCTGCGGTGACAGCTTCGCCCAGCAGAGCATCACGGACTTCCTGGAAAAGGGCCCACAGTATGGCAATCCGCCGCAGGATGTGCTGGATGAAATCCGCGCAACTTTGCACCAGATGAATAGGTAATAAATACTATGTAAGAATGGCCCTGTGGCCTATATTCAAAAATAAGTTTTTGCAGTATGCTGGTATTGACATCACAGTTGGAAGCGGCTAAAATGCCTAGCGTCCCAGGGCCTATAGCTCAGCTGGGAGAGCGCTTCAATGGCATTGAAGAGGTCAAGGGTTCGAATCCCTTTAGGTCCACTACAAGCCCTTTTGACTGATGTCAAAGGGGTTTTTGTTTTATCCCTAGGTTGCTGTCGGAAGCAGATTCAGAAAGGTAGCCCACATGGCGCGGAATATACTGGACGAGCTGGAGCGACGTGTACGTGATGTGGTGAAAGAGCTGGAACAACTTTTACAGCCACAGAGGCCTGCGCGCGTTCCAATCCCGGTACCCGTCAGGTCGCCGCGCGATCCTCGGCGTAAGTCTTACCGCTAACCAGAAGGCTTTTCCCCAAAATAAGTGCTTTCAGGCCCTCCTTACGAGAGTCTATATCGATGCGTGTTATACCCCGGTAAGAATTTCCCCTTACGCTGGAACAAATCCAAAACAGAGTGAGGTTGGACGTGATGAAATATTTCGTCTGGGGTTTGACAGCACTGCTCATGACTGCCTGGCTGCCTGGCCGGTTGCAGCCTACCACTGGCGATCTGCCGGATTATGGCCCCGCGCCTGAATTGAGCAACGAAGCCTGGTTAAATGCGGACCGTCCGCTGCGGTTGGCGGATTTGCGCGGGCAGGTGGTGCTGCTCGAAATGTGGACATTTGACTGCATCAACTGCATTCGCACCATTCCCTATGTCCAGCAATGGCATGAAACTTATGAGGATGAAGGGCTGGTGGTCATTGGCAATCACTACCCTGAATTCAGTTATGAGCGCGACCTGAACAATATCCGGGCATCACTTGAGCGCCTGGGGATTACTTATGCGGTGGCGCAGGATAACGACCGCACCACCTGGTCCGCCTATAACAATCGCTACTGGCCCACTATCTACCTGATTGATAAACAAGGCCGCATCCGCTACCGTCACATCGGTGAGGGCGCGTATGATCGCACCGAGCAGGCCATCCAAACCCTGCTGGCGGAATCCTATACACCGGAGGCCGAAACTACGCCGGAAGTCACGCTCAATGCCCTGACGCCAACCGAAGTGCTGAATGTGCGCGCAGGGGCAGATGTGAACAGTGAGCGGGTTGGCTCCATACAACCGGGTGATGTCTTTGTGGTGCTGGGTGAGGAAAATGGCTGGTATCAGATCAACTATAATGGTGATACCCGCTACGTCTTTGGTGAATATGTCTCGCTGATCGAGTGAATTCGTCGCACAGCGCAACATTTTAGATCCACAAACGTATTTATTGTTACAGGGCATGCATTTTTCACATGCCCTTTTTGTCTGAGAGGAGTCTGAAACATGAGAAGCCGGATATTTATATTCCTGGCTCTACTTCTGTTGGTGCTGCCTGTCGCAGCCCAGGAGGAAATTACGCTAACCCCATTTTCAAATGATACGCTCGCAATCAGCGGTGTGGTTCCCGATGGATGGGTGAACCTCGCGCCGGGCGTGTACCGGCGTGGTACCGACGCGACCGATATTACCCTGATCGCGCAGCAGGCAGCACCAGCCAGTGCCGACCAGGTGATGACCTCCCTGCTGCCGCAGTTGAACCTGACCGAAGCGCCTGAAGCAGTGGATACGCTGACGACCGATGCGCTTGAATGGACGCTGTACAAGGTGGATGTAGAGGCACAGGGTATCAGCGTTGCCGTGGATATGGGCATTGCTGAAGCTGACGGCAAGAGTTACGTGATCCTGCTGCAAACGTCTCCCGACGAGTACGACACGCTGCATGAGCAGGTGTTTCTGCCTGCTGTCAACGCCCTCGCACCGCTGAGTGCTGAGGCGACCACAGAAGCGACGGCTGAAGACTTGCCTTACACCGCAGAAGACGTGACGTTTGAAAACGGTGATGTCACCCTGGCCGGGACACTGACCCTGCCCGAAGGTGAAGGCCCCTATCCGGCGATTGTGCTGATCAGCGGCAGCGGCCCGCAGGATCGGGACGAGTCCCTGGAGCCAGTGGCGTCGATCAAGCCGTTCCGGTTGATCGCGGATTACCTGACGCAGGAAGGGATCGCCGTGCTGCGTTACGATGATCGGGGTGTGGCGCGGTCTACAGGCGATTTTTCCGCCGCAACCTCGGCGGATTTTGCCACTGATGCGGAAGCGGCGGTCAACTACCTGGCTGGCCGTGACGACATCAACAGCGACCAGATCGGCATCCTCGGCCACAGTGAAGGCGGCGCAATCGCCCCAGTCGTGGCGAATAATGCGGATGTCGCTTTCATCGTCTCGCTGTCGGGTTCGGTGGTGAATGGCCGTGATGTGCTGATCGAGCAAAACCGCCGCATCTATCAATCCATGGGTTATGATGAGGCGACCATTGACGACCTGATTGCGAAGCTGGAAGTCATGCTGGATGCCTTCAGTGCTGACCCGCTGGATGAAGATGCAGCACGACAGGCGATGCTGGATCTGGCAGTGGCACAGCTTGAGGCGCTGCCGGAGGAAAATAAAGCCGGAATCGATGACATTGAAGCGACCGCAGCTGCCCTCACCGACCAGCAGATGGGAACTTACACCAGCCCCTGGTTCCAGTATTTCCTGACCTTTGATCCGACTGAGGCCTGGGCGCAGGTGGATGTACCGGTGCTGGCGTTCTTCGGTGAGCTGGATACGCAGGTCGATGCGGATCAGAATATCCCTGCGCTGGAACAGGCGCTGGCTGGAAACGAGAACCTGACAATCAAGGTATTCCCCACAGCCAACCATCTCTATCAGGATGCGGTGACGGGCAGCCCGAATGAGTATGCCTCTTTGGAGCAGGCCTTCGTGCCAGACCTGCTGCCGACGATCGCGGACTGGATTCTGGAACAGGTGAGTACACAGCAATAGCAGGAAGATCGAGTGGGGCGAGGGGTGCAGACCACCTCGCCCCATCTGGTTTGCCCCGCGTTTGTGTTTGCGGTTACAATCGGCTTTTTCCTCAAGCTGATGAGGCCGCCCAATGGCTGAAAACCCCATACTCATTTTTGATGGTCATAATGATACGGTGCTGCGTTACGCTGCCCTGCGACGTAATAAACCCAAAACCACCTTCTTTGAACGTACGGATGAAGGCCATATTGACCTGCCACGCGCGCGCGAAGGCGGATTGTGCGGTGGCTTTTTCGCGGTGTTTGTGCCGCCCAAGACGAGCCGCAAGAAACGGCCAAGCTTCAGCGATTACGTCACCGATACCGGTTATGCTGCGCCGCTGAGTCCCGCCATTAAGACGGATTATGCGGCTGAAGTTGCCTTGAAGGTGAGCGGTGTTCTCTTAAAGTGGGATCGCGAATCGGATGGGCAGTTCAAGATCGTGCGCGATGCAGACCAGATGGCTGCCTGCATCCAGCAGGGGACGATGGCCGGAATCCTGCATTTTGAAGGCGCGGAGCCGATTGACACCGGTCTGGATGCGCTGGAGACCTTTTATCAAGCGGGATTGCGCTCATTGGGGCTGGTCTGGAGCCGCCCTAATGCCTTTGCCGAGGGTGTGCCTTTCCGCTTCCCGCATTCCCCGGATACCGGCCCCGGCCTGACGGATGCTGGCAAGGCGCTGGTGCGGGCCTGTAACGAATTAGGGATTATGATCGACCTGTCACACCTCAATGAGAAGGGCTTCTGGGATGTGGCCGACATCTCGGACGCGCCGCTGGTGGCGACGCATTCCAATGTTCACGCAATATCCCCACTCACGCGCAACCTGACCGATAAGCAGCTTGATGCCATCAAAGAATCGGATGGCATGGTGGGGTTGAATTTCGGTGTATCCTTCCTGCGCGAAGATGGTCGCGGTGAGGCGGATACCCCGCTGGATGTGATGGTCAGGCATGTCGATTATCTGGTGGAGCGTTTGGGTATTGATCGCGTGGGTTTTGGTTCCGACTTCGATGGGACGACCATCCCGGCTGAGCTGAAGGATGTCACCGGCCTGCCCAAACTGGTTGACCGGCTGCGGGCCGCAGGCTACGACGATGCCGCGCTGCAAAAGCTGGGGCATCAAAACTGGCTGCGCGTGCTGCGCAAAACCTGGAAAGCCTGAGATTGGTCTCTGAGAAATGGAACGGCACATCATGATTAAGATGTGCCGTTGTTGATTTTCTGGGTGCTAGGGCGTGAGTGTGACTTTGATCGACTGCTTGCCAGAGCTGACCATATCCATACCTGCATGGAACTGGTTGAGCGGCAGCGTGTGCGTAATGATCTGGTCCATCGGCAGCAGGCCCTGTTCCAACATACGAATGGCGATGGGATAGCAGTAGGGGCTGAGATGCGCGCCGTGAATGTTCAGCTCTTTGGTATCCCCGATGATGGTCCAATCGACCGTGACCGGCTCGCGCATTACGCTGAACTCGACAAATGTCCCCAGTTTGCGGATCATCTGCAGGCCCTGCATCACTGCCGCCGGGTATCCAGTCGCCTCGATGTAGACATCACAGCCATAGCCATCGGTGAGCTTGTTGACCTCGTCAATGACATCAATCTTGCTGGGGTTCAATGTCAAGTCAGCACCACAGGCTTTGGCGACCTCAAGCCGCTGGTCATTCATATCGAGCGCGATCAGCAGGCGCGGATTCTTAAGCCGTGCCGCCGCGACCATGCCTAACCCTAACGGCCCGACGCCAGCGATGACCACCACGTCATCCAACTGGATGTTGCCGCGATCCACGGCATGGATCGCACAGCCCAATGGTTCGATAAAGGCCGCGTGTTGAATCGGGATGCTGCGCGGCACTTTGTAATTGAGTGCGCCAATGGGGAACTTCATATAATCGGCCATCGCACCAAAGACCTTCTGGCGAAAGCCGTATACGTCATGCTGCTTCTGGCACATCCAGTACTGGCCGCGCTTGCAGAAACGGCAGTCCCAACAGGGGACAATCTGCTCGGAAACCGCCATATCGCCGATGGCGAGGCCATATTTCTCGCCTGCGCCTGCGCCTAACGCGACCACTTCGCCGACAAATTCGTGGCCGGGAATCACCGGGGGCTGGCAGTAACCCTGGCGGTAGTCGTCCCCCCAGAAGAGGGGCGCGCCCTGATAACATTTGAGATCACTGGCGCAGATGCCGACCGACTTCACCCGCACGACGACTTCTTCCGGGCCGGGCTGTGGCACGTCCCATTCCTGTAAACGGTAATCTTCAGGGCCATAGCACACGATCGCTTGCATGGACTTGGGGAGTGGTTCGACTGCTTCGTAATGCATAGGAGTTCCTTTTAGACTGAAAGAATATTCTTTGACCGTACAGTATACCGTGTCGCCGTGCATGATTCACCGAATCGTAAGAACTGTCGCATAAACTGAAAATTCCTACAGGTAAAGGAGATGGATGGGATGCGTAAAGCACTGGCAGTGATGACCCTGCTGACAATGCTCACCGGAGGCGTGGTGGTGGAGGCGCAGGCGGTTGATCTGGACGACCATTACGGTAGCATGATGCGCTTGCTGGCTGAAATCCAGCAGGAACGCGGATTCGGCTCGAATGTCACTCAACTCTTGAACTCACTCGCGGAAAGCGGTGATCCGCTTTACCTTGCACCGCTGATCGACCTCGCCTATTTCGCTCGTGGCGGCGATAACCCGCTGTTCGAGGCCATCCGCACGCTGAGCGGAGAGGACTTCGGCGCGGACTG
>JAIOHN010000674.1 GCA_019912985.1 Anaerolineae bacterium
GTCAGTGGCATATTCTGTAATCAACGTTCGCTCGGTGCCATCCAGGCGCATTTTGCCGTAGGTGCCATTCTGCGGATCAACATAGGTTACCCATCGCGCATCGGGTGAGAGACGGCAGTTCACACCGCAAGGCAGTGTATCGGGCAGAGGATAACGCGCGTCCTGGTCAATGTTGTAGACCCAGATGCTGCTCTTATCGAAGGAGGTCAGGATAATGCCGCCGGGAGGGAACTCACCACTGCGAGGTTGAATGCTGACTCCTGGACACACTTCCGTAAAAGTCATGTCACTGGCCGTGAAGCCCAGCAGCAACCATACAACCAGTATCAAATACAAGCGCATTTTACTTTCCTCTATGTTACCTCAGGGTGCCTCTGAATCTGCCAGACATGCACCGAGGCTCGTTTATCGTCCATGCCGCACTCTGCGATAAATAAATGATCCTGGTATACCAGACAATCCACTGGTCGCTGTAAATCCACCTCCGGCCAGTCGAGGAAAACCTGCTCAACCGGCAGTTCAGTGTCATTTGCGGCCCCATTGTATAAGTGGGCTACGTAGAGTACCAGTGTGTCATAGTCATATGGTTGTTGATCAGTGCCGATCTTGGGTTGTTGCAGTGCATACGCAAGACGCAGGCGGCGGCAAACCACGAATTCATCTGTTAATAGCCTGGCTTCTGCCAGTACATGACTCTCGGCCACACCCAGGAGCAAAAAAGGTGGCATGGACAGCGCCAGTTTTTTCGTAAGCCACAGCTTCGACTCGATACTAAGAGGGCGCACCATATCGGCAATACGCTCATCTTCGCGCATCCCCTGCTGGCGTGGACCGTGAAAATTCAGCGCGCGTGAGACTGTGGGTGGCGTTGGTTTTTTTCCTCTCGCAGGCAGTGATAGCAGTGTTGGTCGCGGCTGCCGTCCAAAATCCTCATCAACAGAAGCGAGTACTTCACCATGACAGTTAATCGCGTGTTGGGCAATCCAACCATCATAAACTTCTTCGATGTATATCGTCAGATCATCACCCACCATGAGAAATCTGCATTCCTCATGATGTGGCAAGGGAATTGTGATCAAGTGCTTTAAGAGATGCATTAACTGTTTCTCGTCTAAGATGTAAAGAAAAAGTGAATTTTACAGAATGTTTATCGCATTATCGGCGAGGCATATGTTATAATTTGGTTATAAAGTTCACCACCGGCCTGCCGGAGTTTATTTTTATGAACAATCAAACCCCATCAGTTGAGAATAATAATAGGGCTGAAGGTTCCCCTGAAGCAAGGGAAAATCGTGAACCTCTGGCTACAGTCCAAACCACGTCCATGCCTACGCTCCGGTTGAATGACCGACGGGGACCAGCGGCAGAAACGGGTATCATTGAGATGGTGGTTGCTTCGGCAGAAGCCAATGAGAACAAAGATTCTCAGGACGCTTCGCGGTCTGCGGCGGAAACCGCTGCTGCACCTCGCAAAGAATCGCTCAAGCAGCATCCAGCTATATTGATTATCGAAGACAGCACCGAGCTGGCCGAAATTATCGAGGCTACGCTCCAACGGTTAGATA
>JAIOHN010000675.1 GCA_019912985.1 Anaerolineae bacterium
GAGCGGGTGAGGGTGCCGCTGCCGACAATGCTGATGTCTTTGCCAGGGTGCTGCTTCAGTTTCTTGAGTTCGGCGGCGACATCTCCCTTGATCAGGTGCGAATTCTTCCACTCGGCCTTTTCCAGCGTGGTGGAAACCACATACTTGGTGCGGTTGTTCATAATCTGGCCGAAGGGATCATCCTCAGGCACGTTGGGCCAGAAGGCCGCAAAATTCTCATAGGTCGTGCGGCCCAGGAGCATGGCATCACTGTCCATCATGGCCGCGCCGATCACCTGTCCAACCTCATCATCGGTGAAGGGCATGGACCAGCCGCGTTTTTCCGGCAGGGTGGTATCGCCTTCGCCGGGTGCTTCGAATACGCCATCAAGGGTCACGAACAGCGCCGCGTTTATCTTTCTCATGGGGATGTCTCCTCTTGTCGCTTATGAACATCTTCAGCATAAACGATCAAAAGGGTGGGGTCTTGAATAAAAACGACATGGGCTTCTCGGTAGTCCCGCTGACGATCTGCCCGGGTGTTGGCCCCATGAGATGGCGGAGGGCGCGAGTCATGTGGGATTGATCGGTATAGCCTGCCTGTTCGACCGTATCGAGGATGGATACGCCTTGCTTTAAGAGGTCGGTCGCATAATGTGCACGTTGAATCTGAAAGACGTTGTTGTAGGTCAGGCCGGTCGCTTGCAGGAAGCGGCGCTGGATCGTGCGGCGGGACATGGATGACGGCTGTTCTCGGAGCGCCACATCAATGACAGGGTCCCTGACAATCAGATCTTTACGCACGAGGCGGTTGATAAAGGTATCTGCATTCTCAAAAGTGGGAAATTCCCAGACTGAACTATCCAGCCAGAAGGCGTTGCTCCGCGCCCTGGGTAGATTCAAATCACGCCGGTCCATCACCATACTCGCGGGGAAGAGGGGCATGAATGTGCCAATCTTGAAGACGATCCCCGTAAACTCGGCATCTGGCGGGCAGTAGGCAGCGGTTGCCTGTGTCTCCGGGCCGCGCACGGTCAAAGTCGTGCTGCCCTGGTATTTGGTGACGACGATTTCCCAGTGGCTTTCCGCTGTAGAGGTGAACAGGCCGCCCTGATCACTGCGACTGTGCCACACTCTTTCCACGAAGGGCGAGTCTGAGTAGCGTTCCTCACCCGGCAGACTGATGTCGCCGTTTTGCAGGCGGGGGTCCACATCGAAGTCAATTTCTGGCTTCGCCGTCAGCACCATATGAACGCGCGCTCCTGTTGAGGTCGAGAAAACCTCTCTATATTATAGCATAAATTGTACACTTGTTCTATTTTAGAGTGTCTTCAGGGTGGGGCGGGTTGGTGGTTATAGTGATCCGTGCGAAGTGGTCAGCAATCGAACACGAACCAGCAGTACTCATTGCGCAACCGCTGGTCATCCAGCACGAGATCCCGGATTTCGTCGGGAAGTTGTGCGCGCTGCCACTGGCACTCCAGACGACCAGCCTCCAACCGCTCAGCTTTAGGCGCGGCAGCGCGTGCGGCCCTGATCGCATAGGCCGCTGCGCCCAGTTCATGCGCGGCCACATGGGCCACCGCCGCTGCCTGCCCGGCAGCGTAAGCCGCTTCCCGCGCGGGACCGCGCAGCGCTCTGGCAGCGCCCATGGCGTGTCCGGCGGCGGTACGGGCTTGAGTCATCGACACTTCACCGCGCACCCAGGCGTGTGCCTGCTCAATCGCCCAGCGCGGACGGTCGTCATCGGGCTGCACCTGCTCGAAGAAATGCAGTACATGCTGCGCGCATTCCGCCGCCCATATCGCCAGCAGGTGGTGATCGGCGTCCTGTAGGGTGCCGCCGCGACGTACGGTAATCAACCTGGGGTCTCGGATCTTACTGAAAATCACCTGTCTACCTCTTTGTTTGCTGTCTGCTCAATTATGATATGTGTTTTGAGCCTGTCGAGTGCTTCCGGGCTGACCGTCATGGTTGGCTTCGCCTTAGCGCCACTGGCTGAACAGGCGGCGGGTTTCGTAGCTGCTGTTGATCCGCCAGTTTAGCAAGACATCCAACAGCTCATGTTTGCGGTCGGCAGCCTCTGGCGCATCCCAGAGATTATGGAATTCATTGGGATCATTTTCGAGATCGAACAACTGACCTTCATTCGTATCGGCAAAATGCACCAACTTCCAGCGACGGTTGCGTACCATCGTCATATACGGCCCCTCATAGATGCCATCTGCCGGGTGCTCGGCAAAGACATAATCGCGCCCTGTCCAATCTTCACCCTGCAAGGCAGGTCGCAGCGACTGAGCCTGCATCATTTCCGGCGGGGTGATCCCGGCGAGTTCCAGCACCGTTGGGCCGAGGTCCATCAACTGGCACAGGCCGCTGATGCGCCGTCCGGGCTGGGATTCATCGGGTGACCAGATGATGGTAGGCACGCGCGTGATCGTGTCGTACATCGTCCATTTCTGGCTGTGGCCGTGATCGGTCAGGCAATCACCATGATCGGAGGTGAAGATCACGACCGCATTGTCAAGATAACCCTGTTCATCCAGGGTTTGCAAAATCTCCCCGACTTTTTCGTCGATCATGGTCACATTTGCCAGGTAGTAGGCACGCTGGCGCTGGCGCTGCGCCTCGCTGGGATCGGGCAGATGCACCACTGAATCATGGTCGATGCGGAAGTTGTGTTCGCGCATTTGCTTGTACGGCGTCGGCTGGTTATCGAGGTCATCCTGCCGGATTTCCTGGCGTGGCAGGTCTTTCTCCATGTATGGATCGGCATAGCGTTTGACCGGGTCGTAGGGTGGGTGGGGGCCAGGAAAGCCAATCTCCATAAACAGCGGCTGTGTCTTGGGGTAGTTCTTCAGCCACCAGGTGGCAAAGTCGCCGACAAAGTTATCGGCGTGCAGGTCTTCTGGCAGTTCCCACTCGAACGCGCCCAACCGCTCCCGATAGTCGGGCCGTTCCCGGTAGAGTTCGCGCTGCTGCTTGACGTGGCCTCTTGCTTTGAGTGCCTTGTCCCACTCATCGAAATAGTAGCGGCCTTCCAGGTAACGATCTTTGTTTTCCACGACATAGCGTTCGTGGAAACCCAGCGGTGTTTCGTAGGGGAAGGTGTGCATCTTGCCAATGTTGACGCAGTGGTAGCCACTTTTAGCCAGCAGTTCGACCCACGACCGCCGCCAAAGGTCGGCGTTTTGCAGGACTCCGGTGATATGAGGATAGTAACCAGTAAACAGGCTGGCACGGGACGGTGCGCACGAGGGAGCTGTGATGAAGCAGTTATCGAACGACACGCCCTCACGCACAAGCCGATCCAGATTAGGCGTATCCATGTATGGAAAGCCGAGCGCATTGATGGTATCGAAGCGCTGCTGATCGGTGATGATGAGGATGATATTGGGTTGAGGCATAAATTTATTCCGGTTTTTAGCAAAAAGTGATCGCTACCCAAGTGAATAGATGACAGTCGATTTTCAGGAGTATACTCGCTGCCACAGGGGTTTGAAACTCACCGGTGCAAAGCAATTCTGTCAAGACCGAAAGGGATTTCAGGTCAATAGTCGTTAATCTTAAGTCGTCAGTCAGGAAAACGAAAGCCGGGTATTTCGTTCGACAGATGCTGATTCTGGTCTTTTGACTGTGAGCTGAAGACTCAAGACTTGCGACTACTTATATAAAGATCTTCTCCCAGATGGTGAATGTGGCGTAATGCTGCATGCCAACCGCTGCGTAAAGCTGACCAGCGTCCGCTGTTCCCCAGTTGGCGACATAGACGGTATCTGCTGTGCCAAGTGCCTGCAAACGGCGCATAGCTTCATACATCACGGCGCGCGCCAGTCCCTTGCGGCGGTGGTCAGGATGTGTGCCGACGGGTTCAAAGGTCGCGAAGCGGTTGATAAGCTCGACCGTCAGGCCCGCGAAGGCGGCGAAAGTGCCATCCGGGGCTTCTGCGACGATGTGCAGGTCGTAGTTGTGGGATGGTGAATACAGCTGGAAATTGCGGTGCATTTCCGGCGGGAACGACTGCCCAAAGGTGATATTGGTGCAGGCGATCCAGCGCTCGACATCGGCTTCTATGGGCTGGACGCTGCGAATGGTGTACCCCTCGGCGACCGACACCTGCGGCACCGGGTCACTCACAGCGCGGCGGCGATGGTGAAAACACCACTCGCCGTGCGGCACATATCCCCGATGCGCGAGACGCTGCTGGCGCGCTGTATCCCAATCAAAGGCCCAGACAATCAAACGCCGCTGACCTGCCTCATTAAGGGCGGTCAGATGGATTTCGGCCCAATCGAGAATTTCATCTTCCAGCGGGCGATAATCCGGGTGGATTTGCAGCGCGAGATCACCGGAGCCATCGGGAATTGCCGCGCCGATGACCGCGCCTTCAGCATTCTCCCAGAGATGGGTGTTCGCGCCCCAATTGGGGTCTGCGAGTTCGGCATCGGTGACGCACCAGTAGCTGCCTTCCCAACGGCGCGTCTCCCAGTTGAACTCACGGCCCATGCAGGTGTAGGTGTCGATGAGGAACTGGCGCAGGCGCATGGCATCGGTTTTGCCTTGTAGCGGACGGTGCGTGATTCGAGTCAGGGGTGGGGTGGTCATCTCATCATGCTTTCGATTGGCGTGGACTGATTCGCCGCTGTTCGGGGCGGCTACGCTCATTATCGCCGATGAGAACCCGCATCCCGGCGTCCATCTATCATGTTTTGTGGATGCTTCTCATCATTTAGCTCATGAGAATGACCCCAGCAAAGGTCAGAATAATGCCGACGGCTTTGGCTCGCTGGATTTTCTCCGAGAAGAGCACCAGTCCGATGATGTAGAGAATAATCATGCGGGTGTTATCAATGGCAATGGCGTAGGCCAGATTGGGGGCTAGCTTGAAGGCGATAAAATTGGCGGCATTGCCCACGGCGGAGACGAGAATGGCTGCGCCCATCAATCCCAGGTGCTGTTTTTGCAGGCGGAATGACCAGCGGCGCACCAGCGAAGAGACAAAAAACAGCGCGCCAGCGACGACCAGCACCACCACCGTCGCAACCTCTGCGCCGACGCCGCCGTCGGTGGCGGTGCGCACGAAGATGGTCATGGCGGCAAATAGCAGACTGGCGGCAAGCGCCCACTTGAGCCATTCCAGCCGGAACTGAGACAGATTGAGGTTGAAAGCCCCGGCCACCGCAAAGACGCCGATGGTGATCCCCAGGACACCCGCGAGCTTGATGAGATCGAAGGGGGCTTGCAGGGCGACCAGCGAAAAAACATAGGTGATGACGATGCGCAGCGCGATGATGGCTTCGATATAGCCGATGTTGGTCTGCACTTTGATGGCCCGGTTGAGACAGTAAACGCCGGTCCAACTGGCGAAACCCGCCAGCACCAGGGGGAGCAGGTTGGCATTGATGGCGGGCATCTCGGCAGGGCGGAGGAAAACGGCTGCCAGGATCAGCGCCGATCCCCACCAGATGTAGGTCATGTACACCTGAATCGGATAATGTCGCTGTAACTGCTGAAAGGCCAATCCCTGGCCGGATAATAACACTGCTGAAACACAGGCCGCCCAAAACCAATCCACGAGCACCTTCTTTCCAAAAGGATGTAAACCACCGCGCAAGAGTATAGTGGAGGCGGCAAGGCAAGTCGATAACCACGGCTGCGATTTGTCAATTGAGTGGGGTATACTGAGGCGCGATCCCGGAAATCACACGCATCCTCGCGTGGTTTTCATTTGCATATCAACTGTTCGTTTGGAGGCGAAAATGCTGACCGATGCTTTGATCCCTGTCCAACGTGCTGAGGACATTTTCCCCCAGTATCGCTCCACACCGATCGGACACCTGCTGGAATACCATAACCTGGGGCGTCCCTTTGAGACGTATACCCGCGCGGAACTGCTGGTAGGGATGTGTATGGATAACCGCAAGCACCTGCGTATCCCCGATAATTTCGCGTATATCATCCGCGCTGGCGGGGCCAATTTGCGCCCTAGCGAGTTCAAGGTGTCGTATGCAATCGCGGTGGGTGGGGTATCGGCCATCGCGCTGATCGGGCATAACAACTGCGGTATGGTCAATCTGGCAGCACGTAAGGACCAGTTTATCGACAATCTGGTCGAAAATGGGGGTTGGGCGCGCGAACAGGCGGAAGAACATTTCATGAGCTTCGCACCGCTGTTTGAGATCGGCAATGAGATCGACTTTGTGCTGAGCGAAGCGGTTCGCCTGCGACATCGGTATCCGAAAGTGCTGGTCGCGCCGATGCTGTATCGCGTGGAAGATAATCTGCTGTATCTGCTGCACGAGGAATAGCCGGTGGCTGTGGCGTATGTCGCGGTCAGCTTTGCCCAGCGGCACGAATTAAGTGCTGCGCTGGATATGATCGAACACGTCTTGAAACAGCATGATCTTCGTCCGCACACCTTTGTCCGCTGCTATCAGTTTGCCGATGATCAGGCGCATGAGATGATGCAAACCGCCCTGCGCGATCTTGAGCAGGCGGATATGCTGATCGCGGAAGTGACGTATAAGGCGATTGGTGTGGGCGTGGAGGTGGGCTACGCTCACGCGCTGGGCAAGCCGATTCTCTATCTGCACCATGCCGATGCAGAATACTCCAAAACCATCGGCGGCCTGGCTGATGTGGTCATCTGCTACCGTGACCTGCCTGATCTGGCGGCGCAGTTGGGTGCGGCGCTTGATGTTTATGGGACGAATTCGTGATAGTTGGGGGCGACCTAACAGGTCGCCCCTACGGGTATGTGTTTGGGTAGCTAGGCCATATGCTCGAACTGCTCGCGGGTGATCTGGTAACGCAGCGGTTCGCCTGCGACATAGCGCTCCAATTCTTCCAGCATGTAATAGCCCATGCGATGGCATTCCTCTGCCATGGACCCGGCGATGTGCGGCGTGAGCATGACGTTGGGCAGGGTGTAAAGCGGCGATCCGGCAACCGGCGGCTCTGGATAGGTGACATCGAGCAGGGCGGTAATGTCCGGGCGCTGCTGGAGGACTTCGATCATCTCGTCCTCGCGGACAATGGCCCCGCGCGCCGTATTGATGAAGGTGGCGTTGGGCTTCATCATGTGGAAATGCGCGCCGGTAATC
>JAIOHN010000676.1 GCA_019912985.1 Anaerolineae bacterium
TCTTGACGGTGATCGGGATGAAACTACCGGTTGGTCAATCATGTATCTGCATATCGACAGTCAGGGGCGGGTTGCAGTTGGGACTCAGGTTGCGGTAGGAGATCGGATTGGAAGACCATCATGCGAGGGCGGTGTCTCCAATGGCACACATGTGCACATCGCGCGTCGCTATAACGGCGAGTGGCTTCCGGCGGATTGCAGTGACTGTCCATCCGATCAAATCAGGCCTGCATTTGTGATGAGCGGTTGGGCAGTTGATGGCCTGACCGGGCAGGAATATCAGGGATATATCGTAAACGGTAATGAACGACGGGTCGCAGAGCAGGGGCGACTGACCACAGAAAATCTAATCAGTTGGTAGAGGTTTTATCGTATGTTACGCAGAGTTGTTTTTATTGTGTGTATTCTAGCTGCCGTTGTACTGGTACCATCCGCGTTTGCGCAGGAGGTAGTCACTTCCACACCGGCACGGGTCGTGATTCCAACACAGGCTCCCGAAGAGTTGCAACAACAGATTGGAATCACAGCTACCTGGACACGTACACCCACGGTCGTCGGCCCCGCATCGCTAGAAGCGAAAGTGGATGCTGGTGAAGTCAATGTGCGGGCAGAGCCTGACATCAATTCCGAAAAACTTGGCACGATTCGCAATGGTGATCTGTATGTGGTGTTGGGGAAGCGGTTTCGCTGGTATCAATTTCAGTTTGATACCTCACCAACGGGTCGTGCCTGGGTTTTTGACGAGCTAGTGGACATCATTGGCGATGAGAGCGCTATTGTCAGCCTTGATCCTGATGCAATTGCCACTATTGATCCCGTGATTTTAGCCCAAACCCAAACGCAGCAGGCTATCACACAGACACCCGGTGCGCTGCTGACCGCTACTGCGGATGCACGCATTCTGCCTGCTCCGGATGCACAGGGTGAAGTTATCTTTGAAGGGGAAGATGGGGAAGGGCAGCCAATTGTTGCGCTGCCAACATTTACCTATCCGCCAGACTCGATGCTTTTTGCTGTCTCGCCAACGCCAGAAGCGGGGGGAATCACAACAGCCAATCCAAATATGCTGCCTATTCCTCTGCCAGAGGATATTCCACCGATCACACCTGTGTTGGTGCTGGGCGGACTGGGCCTGCTTGGACTGGCTGTCAGTTCGTTACGTCGTTAATTTGGTTTTTAGTGACTGCAACTGCTGCAACCGGCAGCTTCGGTTTCACCCGAGTCACCGGACTTAAAGGAGTGACCGCATCCGCACGTTGACACGGCATTGGGGTTATCGATGCGGAAACCACCACCCATCAGACTGTCGATAAAGTCGATCGTTGCGCCACGAAGATACATCATGCTGGTTGGGTCAACGATTAAACGTACACCATCTACTTCAACAACTTCGTCAAAGTCTTTTGGTTGTTCCTCGAAGGCCATCCCATACTGCATTCCAGAGCATCCACCACCTGAAACAAAGACCCGGAGCGCGTAGTTCGGGATCGAACGCTGTTCAAGCAACGTACGAATCGTATTTACGGCACCAGCAGTCACCGTTAAAACAGGGGTGTCAACCTGGACATTTTCAAACTCATTTACGGCCATGTGGCTTGTCTCCTCAATATTGCATGCAATAGGGTGTATAAATTCTAACACCCATAACGAAGTACGTCAATTAAATAGATAATAATTAGATTTATTCACAGGTTACGAACGTGGAAGGTGGGGGATCATATAGGTGCAGGCGTTGTCACCAGCCATTACATGCTCCACGCGGCGGGGAACCGCGCCTAAAAGCGATGCCACAAGCCGCATATCCATTTCGCACATCGTGTCATCTTCCTGAGCCAGTTGGTGATAGGGGCAGTTACTGGTATAGAGCAGGTAACCGCCATCGTGTTCCTGCCAGTGCGCACTATAACCCTGACGGTTCAGGTATTCGACCACATGATTCAGTCGATCTTCCAATGGCACATCCGGGATATGTGCTTCGTGAGCCATGCGGTCGGCCACATCTTCCAGAATGACGTTGATGCGGTCTGCTGGCAGGCGGTCGCGCAGGCATTGCAGAAGGCTGCCAGCAAGGTTCTGGTAGTTATTGGGATATTGCCCCATCGCCTGCTCTGTCAACGCGTAGATATGCTGTGGCCGTCCGGGGGTATTCCGGTGCCGCATTTGAGGAATGTCGATCAAATTATCGCGCTGCAAACGTGCCAGGTGATGACGAACAGTGACTGCGGTGATGTCTTTGCTGCGGCGTTTTTGCAACTCAGACACAATATCGTCTACGGTGGCCTCGCCATACTCCTTCAAAATGTCGAGAATATATCGGCGTGTTTCTTGCATGGCTGACATGGCCTTTACCATGAATTTTTCTGGTGAATATCTGAAAAAAGTGTATCAAGATTCACAAACGTTTGTCAAATGCGACTCATCACACGTCTGGAATTGACTGGTCAAAGATTAGTATGTTAGCATTTGCCTCTTACCATCCTAAATAAACGTTACAACCTGAAGGAGCAGTCTTTTGGACCCGATCATCGTGGCCTTCCAGGGTGTTCTGGGTGCGAACTCAGAACTCGCTATTCGACAGCATTTTGGCGACGCTGTGGAGGCTTATCCCTGTCATACACTCAATGATATGTTTGAAGCCTTTTATGCGGGTAAGGTCACACACTGCCTGCTGCCGGTTGAAAATGCATTGGCGGGTGCGGTCAACAAGGCATATGAGCTTTTAATGGATTCTGATTTGCGTATCCAGGCCGATGTAATCCTGCATGTGCATCATGCATTGGTGGCACCTGTGGGAGTTGAATTAGCGGATATTAAATATGTGCGCTCGCATCCTCAAGCATTGGCGCAATGTGAGCAGTACCTGAAACGTAACCACTTCGAGAGTGTTGAGTGGCATGATACCGCTGGCGCAGCTGCGGATTTGGCAAACGCGCCTGAGCCTCATACGGCGGCGATTGCCAACGAGTACGCGGGAAAGATGTATAATCTGCAAATACTCGAATCCAATATTGAAGATGTGCAGTACAATTTCACCAGATTTTTTGTGTTGGGGAACGACGATCCACCAAAGGGTGAATACAATAAAACATCCATTGTATTTGCGACTCGTCACCGTCCGGCAGCATTATACGAATGTCTGGGGGAGTTTGCTTCGCGGGGATTGAATCTGACCAAGATTGAGTCACGTCCCCGGCGTAATCGACCCTGGGAGCCGGTTTTTTACCTGGACTTTGAGGGACACTGGCAGGATCCACAGTGCCAGGAAGCACTGTCGCGATTGTTACAGCGCGCTTCATTTGTGAAAATGCTGGGATCATATCCCGCTGTGAAAACGAGCCGTGAGTGGGTGGGCATTTGAGGGAGGAACAGATGGAAAAACTCGGTGTCGCAGTTTTAGGTGCGACAGGAGCGGTAGGGCAGCGTTTTATTCAACTGCTTGAGAATCACCCCTGGTTTGAGGGGAGGGAAGAAAGAGGTTAAAGAAGAAGGGAAGGAA
>JAIOHN010000677.1 GCA_019912985.1 Anaerolineae bacterium
GCGGCGCTACCAAATGGCACAGCGAGGATGGTATCAAGCATCGCGCACATGGTGTCCTCTTTGTCACCGTTACCCGTCCTGAGGCTCGCCGGCTCACCGAGATTGTTGCTATGGCAGACCCGAAAGCCTTTGTAGTCATCAGTCAGGGACAGGCCGCCTTTGGTCATGGCTTCAAATCCATGAGGCACTTAACTGGTATTTCAAGCTAGCGTTTCGAAAGACTGACTCTCAAAAATGTGGACTAACGTGGAGTGGATCGAAATCATCACGCGAAACCGGATCGAGCTGCCAACAAGCTCGATCCGGTTATTAGTACGCAGATCACGTCTAGAATGCCCCTTCGTGTTGCACAGCGTCAGCCGATTGCGCTTTCAGTTGTCTCTAGTGCGATATTGAAATTATCGCGGAAGACGTTCGTGGGATCGTAGCGCTGCTTCAATTCACGCAGCCGATCCAGGGTGGCGAGCGGGAAGGCATCGTTGATGCGTTCTGGACGTAAATCAGTATCGAAACTGAGATACATCCCATTAAAATGCTCGGTCATCAATTCATCCCATACCCGGTTCACACGCTCACGGTTCGCCCCAAAGGCAACCACCGAGAAGTTGGCTGATCGATTGCCATAGGCGGTTGCCTCTGGCGGAACATCGGCGACTGCACCGCCCACCGAGCGAATCTGGAAGAAGTAGACTTCACCACTATGCAGCAAGCGTTCAGCGGCGGTGGCGAATTCTGGTGTGATGTGCTCCACTAAGCCTGACCGTGCCATTGGTTCACCCTGTCCATTGTGATAGCCATCCTGCGCGTTTGCCATGATATTGGCATAGGGTGTGATGACGACATTCTGGTCATACAGTGGTGAAATTTCAGCGATGGGTTGCAACCGATTGATGATCGTTTCCGGTTGATCCGAATCGACCGCCGTCATGATCTGCGCGATCATCGGCTGACCTGGACGCGGCGGTCCCATAATCAGAAAACTTGTCAGGTCGCGCGGTGCATTTTCGACAACAGCGCCCCATTTTTCGAGAAATTCCGCCGTATCGCTGGCATCAAGCACGAACTGTGCCCAGCCAATCTCTCCTACTTCATCGACCTCGAATTCAAACGCGGTGACGATGCCGAAATTCGCGCCAGCGCCACGTACTGCCCAGAACAGATCCAGGTTTTCGTCATCACTTGCGCGTACGATTGTGCCGTCCGCGAGGATCATCTCGACAGCACGCAGGTGATCAATGGTCAGGCCACGCTCACGCACCAGCCAACCGATACCCCCCGCTGTTGCCAGGCCACCGACGCCAACACCCCCATAATCACCCGAACTCAATGCCCAACCGTAAGGGGCCAGTGCCGCCGCGACATCCATCCAACGTGCGCCCGGCTCAATGCGGACGCGGCGTGTTGCTTCATCTAATACCTCGATTTTGTTGAGCCGGGATAGATCAATGATGATGCCACCGCGATTGGTCGAGCGTCCGCTGATGCCATGCCCGCCACTACGAATGCCGAACAGCACATCGGGGTGTAATCGGGCGAAGGCCAGTGCCTCAACGATCTGATCGGTATTCTTCACCTGAAAGACAATACCGGGTGCTCCGCCACGCATATACGTTGATTTAACACGCGCATAGTTGGGATCACCTGGTTCGATGACCGCATCCGCCAGCGAGGCCGGTACGCTGTCATAATCAATCCCTTGATGACGCTTGGCCTGTACTGCAACTGGACGAATGGCTGTCTCAGGGAGTCCTTCAGGCAGTTCCCGATTTACGGCTTCGCGCAGTGCTGGCGCGACTTCATTAGCGAAGACCTGCATGGTGTACGCATTATCCGCCATGATGATAAACGTTCCTATGCCGTCTTCTACGGCCAGCGGCAGCAGTTCTTCGACCCACTGCTCACTCGGCCCATTAAGGAATCCGCCGCGCGTAGGGGAGAACTGACCAGCGATGTTCAATAGCCGCCGGATTTCACGCGGATCACGGCCTGCTTCAATAGCTGCTTCGTCGATGATCTTGTTCCCATTTTGCAGATCGCCATCCTTTAAATAGGGCAGCGAAGGCAGCCAACCCTCTGCTTTTCGCCCGGTCAGACGCAGCATTCGTGGTTTATAAGAACCGACCCAGATTGGAATATGATGGGCAGGCAGTGGGCCACGCTGCGCCCCGTTGACCTGATAGTAGTCCCCCTTGAAGCGCAGCGATGCTCGTTCGTTGACATCCCACAGACCGCGAATGATGTCGATGGCTTCGCTGAGCGCATCTACTGATTCGCCCGGCTTCAGCCGCCGACCACCCATTGCTTCAATCGCATCCCAGAAGCCACCTGCACCCAGCGCAAGATTCAATCGCCCGTTGGACAGTAGATCAAGGCTGGCTGCCGAGCGCGCCATAACTGCCGGTGGGCGCAAAGGCAGATTGAGGACATTCGGCGCAAGTTCAATGTGCTCTGTTTGTCCGGCGACCCATGTCAGCAGCGTCCAGGTGTCGAGAAACTTGGGCTGATAGGGGTGATCCTGAAATGTCACTAGATCATAGCCGAGTGCTTCACTAAGTTTCGCCAGCTCCACGACTTTTTCTGGTGCTGTGTTTTGTGGCGTGATGAAAGTCCCAAATTTGAGGGAATGACCATAGTTCACGATGTAGGCTCCTTTTGTTGATGCATCAACCATTATAGTAAAAATAGTTGACCTGTCAACCTGTTCCTGTGTATAATGACGGCATGAAGACATCCACACTTACCGAATCACAGAAAGTGGTCTGGGCGAGTTATCAACGACTGCGCCTGCGCTTAAGTGAACGGCTCAACCGCGAGCTCGCCGAAGCCACCGGCTTATCCGAGGCTGATTTTGAAATACTGAGTGTGCTGACTGAATCATCGGACGAAACGATGCGGGCGCTCTCCTTGCGCTGTGGCCTTGAATGGGAGAAGAGCCGTCTCTCGCACCAGCTCAGACGCATGGAGACGCGCGGACTGCTCGTGCGTGAGGAGTGCGTTGAAGATAATCGGGGGACAGTCATCCGCGTGACAGAAAGGGGGCGCAAGCTGGCTGAGGAAGCGAAACGCTGCTACGAGGATGCGGTCCAGCGTTATGTCACGGATGTGCTCACTGACGACCAGCTAGAAGCGCTTGGGGATATTGCCGAGGTGATCCTCAGCGGACTTGAGATTGACATTGAAGAACGCCATAGGGAGCATCACTGATGCTGTCGAATACGTTGTCACCCGCCCACGCCATATGTTTATCAATGCGCTGCTGGTGCGCCCGACCGGACAAGAGGTGGCTTTCTCTTGCCCGGTAGTTTCTAGATAGGTTTCATCTCATGGGCTTGACTGCCATGATTGTGTTTTTGCATACTTAATTAACAG
>JAIOHN010000678.1 GCA_019912985.1 Anaerolineae bacterium
GTTCAGCCACCCGATCACGAATGATTTGTGGCGCGCGTTCGCGAATTTTGGGGTTGTCGAGGTTGCTGGCGATCCAGCGGCAGGAGGCGACATGCCGCGCCGCGACCAGGGTTTCCAGGTGAGCGCGGTAAGCATCTGGCAGCGGGGATAGGCTGGTGTAGCCCGCCCACAACGCAGATTTAAGGGCCTCATAGCGCGCTTCAGTGCTGAATTGCAGCAGCGGCGGTGCCAGATCATAGAGATAGAAACCATAGGCACAGTGATCGAAATCAAGCGCGCAGACTGTCTCACCCTGAAAAAGATAATTCTTGGCGATGAAATCCGCATGGATAAGGCCAAAGGTCGCAGGGGTTTCACCCAATGCCTGCATGACCGCACGGGTGCGCTCAGCAACAGCATCAAACACCGCGATTTGATCAGGTTTGAACAGCCGCGCGCCATCGCCAGGGTTATAAGGGGAGCGTGCGCCAAACAAGCCTTCCCAATCGAGCCGGGGCCGGTCGAAGGCAGGGGACGGTTGGAAAGCCGCCGCATAGTGATGAAGCTGCGCCAGAAATTCGCCTAGCTGCCGCACCTGCGCCACGGTGATGTCACTCGGCAGCACAGTTACCCCTTCTACCCATGACAGCAAACTCACGTGTACGGGTGTATCTATACCCGCCACCGGTACACTGGCGAGCAGTGCACCATCACCGGTTCGCACCGGACGCGGCACACAGAGAGGGGTATCACGAGCAATCGCTTCCAACCAGGACAATTCACTTTGCAAGCGCGATTCGTCTGCGTGACGTGTGATACGCAGCGCGAATGAAGCGTCCTTTGTATCGACCCGAAAAACGGCATTATCCAGATACATGACCGGTGTCAGAGGCGCACCTTGCAGACCATAAGCTGCCAGCGCAGTTTGCGCGGCGGCTGCGAGGCGTTCAAGTTGTGAGTCGTAATCGAGGTCTTCAAACATCATCAGGAGAAAAAGAGGGCGGCGTAAGCCGCCCTCTGATATGGTTTAGCGAGAACGAAGCAGCCGCCAGATGGCCCAACCGGCTACTCCACTCAGGAGCGTGAACAGCGGCAGCCGCCACACACTCCACGGCGATTGACCGGTGGACGGTAGTGCTTCCACGCTGCTCAGGGTAGCCTGCGCGCAGGCTCCGGTTGAGAGGCAGGCCTGGTTGGTGGCAAAGTACGGTGTATTGACGCCATCCCGCACCCGTGTATTGACCGTGATGGTCACGCTAGCGCCTGGGCCAAGCACATCAAGGCTGAAGTTGATGGTCTGGCCGCTAACTGTGGCACTACCGGCGGTGGTGTTCACAAAGTTAATAGCCAGTTCAGCCGGCACAGTATCCGTCATCTGGATATTGTTGATCGCCACCTGCCCCGGATTGCTGATCGTAATCGTCCAGACCACGGTTTCGCCCGGTTGGGCAAATGGCGGATTGGCAGATTTCGAGATGATGGGGTCAGTTGCCTGGATCTCCTGTGGCCGTACGCCTACAGCCTGCACCACTTGAGGCACATCTGTCGGATCAACAGTGGCGTCCTGCGGTTCACGCACAGTTACAGTGTCCTGATTATCCACAGCCGGTCCAGTTGGCGGGACTCCACTGGCCGTAGCCACATTGGTCAACGGTAGATCACCCGCCTGAATGGTGTAGTTTGCGGTGCCGGTGGTACTTTCACCCGGGTCCAACGCGGTCTGTGCCAGCGTAATGGGTCCCAAACGGTCATCCGTCACCGTTACCGGGTCGAGCCGGACATTACCCGTATTGGTCACGACATAGGTATAAGTGACCGTATCACCTACATCAGCACGACGGCGATTTACGGATTTATCTACGGATAAACCAGGTGCTGGTGCAGCACCAATGGTAACCGTATCGTCATCGGTCACACCTGGACCAGTCGGCGGCGTTCCATTCGCTGTAGCGATATTCGTCAGCGGTAGATCACCAGCCTGAATGGTATAGGTCGCGGTACCGGTGGTGCTTTCCGTTGGGGCGAGCGAGGTAACTGCCAGGGTAATGGGTCCCAGACGATCATCAGTGACGCTAACAGGATCGAGCGTGACATCACCCGTATTGGTCACGACATAGGTATATGTGACCGTATCGCCCACATTTGCAGCGGGATTATCCACGCTCTTATCGATAGTCAGGGCAGGCCCAGCAGTGATGGGCAAGCATTCCTGCATGGAAATCTGCGTGATGGCAAGGTCATCACCATTGATCCCGATCTGGCTATCCTGTACCGCCAGGACGATAGAAGTTTGTGCCGGGCCAGTGGTAAAGATGATCTCGCGCCGTATCCATTCATCCGGACTTTCCGGCACGGAAAGCTGAATACCGGTGGGAACACCATCAATCAGATATTCGACAATCGGGTCCAGCACATCCATCGACGGAATGACAAGGTTGTTGCTATAGCTATAGATGTTATAAGTGGTATTTGGGGTCAGGCCATTGACCGTCTGTCGCCAATAGACGTAGGGTCCGCCAGTGTTATTGCCATTGGAATAGAGGAATGTATTGACCCCCGGCACACCATAGGTTGGGTCACCAGGGAAGGGATCAGTCTGGGCAACGCCACCGAAGAAATTGATCGAACCTGTTTGCACAGCGATGTTGGTGTCTGGCGGATAATTGCCATCGCCGACATTGGGTACATCACTGGTAAATCCCGCCGCCGGATCAATTCCTGGGCCAGGACCAGCGCCAATGCCAAAATCACCGTTAAAAACCAGGTTCACGCCACTGGCTTCAGTCCCTGTCGGGCAACCATCCTCCACCGCCTGCGCGGTGACAGACTCCACGCCAGAGGCAAACAATAGTAAAGCGCCTATCACCAAACTCAGGAGAAGGCGCAGATGTTTCAACATAAGTTAATCCCCCTATTTCATCGCATCGTTACGATTTTGCAAGACTTTAACACATTGTCGGTTTAAGAAAAAGTCTAGTTTAGGAATCGTATAAAAACAGTTTAGGATTTTAGTACTGATAACCCAACCCGGCGAGTATCTTATCCGGGAAAAGCGTACCAGTTGGGGTATAAACTGCTAACCGAGGTGTTACAAAAGCCACAGTGTAGGTCACACCAGCGGCATCCAATGCCTGCTGGATAGGTGGATTCTCCTGGCCGGGCAGCAGCGGCACCACATAAGCCACCTCAGCCGCCGCTTCGACCGCAGCCAGCACATCCGGGAAGCGCTGCAAGCCGCCAGCGACATAGGTGTCATAGTAATCGGCGGCCAGCACCTGCCCATTTGTAATGAACATCAGCACATTGCCAATGCCATTATCCGCCCATACATGCCGAATGTAATGGGCATCCAAATAGGCAGTCAGCGGCGTCAGGTCATTTGGAAGGCGATCATAGTAAGGCGAATCGAACGCACGATATACATCGAGTGAAGCCAGATTAGCGATGTTCAGACCAATCACCAGCGCCGCTATACCCCACTGCCACCATAAAGATGACTGCTGTTCACCCCATCCGACCAGCACCGCTAATCCGATGGGCAGCACCGTGTGCAGCATCAGGACATAGCGGCCTGTCGCATCGACCCCCCAGGGATTCCACTCCGGCAGGCTGTTGCGACTGTGGGTGCTAAGGGCGAAGATCAGCGGCACGCTGAACACAAACAGGCTCAACATCAGACGCAGGCTGTTCTGTGGGAGTTTGAAACTCCGGTACAGCAGCGCGATCAACCCAAGCGCATAAAGCAGCGCAGCGATCGCAGGCATGACCGCTGCCCCCCACCCTGGCCCCTGCGTCACGATGCGTGGGAAAAGATCGGTGGCGTAAGTTCCAAGTACGCGACCGATCTGCTCTGGCGTCATGGGTGTATCGTTCAGGATGCGCGCAAAGGTGGGAAACCCACGCGGTACATTAAACCACCAGAAAGGCAGACTGCCGAACACGAAGCCAGCCAATCCCGCCCACCATCCACGCCGTAACCCATCTCGGCCTCGCCAGCCCAGCAGCACGATTACAGGCAGATAATAGTAGAAGCCAAGCCAGGTTAGCCAGAACATGAGGCCAGCGACCAATCCCATGAGGAGCAGCCAACGGCGAGGATGGTGCGTTTGTTCGAGCAGGTGGAAGGTCAGCAGCAGCAAAATATTGCCAAGGACAATGGTTTCGCTCACATTCCACAGCTTAAGGCCTACAAACAGAAGATAGGCTGGAGCCAGCGCCGCAAATGCCAGTGCCCAGCGCCCGATGCGCTCGCCAAAAGCGTGGTACCCCAGGAGGCCGGTGGTCAGGATGTAGAGCGCAGACAGCACTAATCCGGGCAGGCGAAATGTGATCGGGTTTGCGCCAAAGCCTGCAAATAATAATGCCAACAGGTAGGGCATGCCTGTGCCGCCAACCACCTCTGGCGGGATGAACAGGTAAAACTCGCCGCGCAGGATGCGCAGTGCCAGCAAACCGTTGACTGCCTCATCGTAATCCATACGCCAGCCTGACGCGATCACCAACGCCAGTCGCAGCACCAGCCCGACGATGATCCAGATCAGCAGCCAATGTCGAAAGCGGAGGGATAATGTCACGGTAGGGTGAACAGCAGCGATGGCGCGAGACGATCTCCCACACGGCGCGCGATGACCTGCCACAGCCACAGCGTGAGAAACTCATGCAGGGCGATGTATAGCGCCAGCGCCAGCAGCGGCAGCAGCAGGGTCAGCCCGAAAAGATGCAGCCGGTCCAACAACAGCAGCGGCAGGCCAAAACCAAGCCCAAATGTCAGGGCGTACACACCCACCTGAAGGAGGATCACGCCCCCCATCGCCAGGATATGCGCATCAGTGCGGAGATAGGTCGGTGCGAGAATGCCCAGCAGACCGCCAGTAATGAGGCCGTAAACCGGATCAAGATAGACCAGCGGAATGAGGGTCAGCCACAGCAGCACCGGGTAGAGCACGCTGGTACCATAATCGGCAGCACTGAACATCCACAGCACACTCAGAATCAAAATGAACATCACAAAGGGGAAAGCGACCACCGACAACACCAGCCGCCGCAGGCCATCAAAATGGCGCAGGTCAATGTCAAAGTGGAGCGTCACAGCGAAAATCAACCAGCGGACGCCGGACGCACCGACCGGTGTAATGCTTAACAGGTCAAGCGTATCGCGGTTGCGCTCGTGCGTGATGACCCGGGCAGTACGATAGGCGCTGAACAGCCCCCAGATCACGCCTGAAAACAGCACCAGTGTCCCGATGGACAGCACCAGCATCACCACCGTGAGATAGGCCCAGGGCGAGAAACCGTGCCGATCATAACGGTCTGCGATCAGGGTTTGCCAGCGCGCATCCGGTGACTTTTGCAGGCCATCCCACAACTGCCATGTCAGCAGATGATCACGGCCAAGAACCGCGATCCGCTCCCGCAAGCGTTGAGTCCACCGCTTGAAGGCTGCCCGTAAGCGCGCTGTCCCCTTCATCGTTCAACCTATTTGTGGAAATGGGACAGCACATCCTGTGCCATGTGCTCCATGCCGTCGATGTCATCCTGCGCCATCCACTGCAACATCACGCGCTGCAACCCGGCTTCCTGCCAGCGGCTCAACTGATCGACCACTGCCGAACCGGTGCCGACGATCAAGCCGCGCTCGCGCAGTTCCTCGGCCTTGCGATCACCCAGGCGGGCATGGAGTGTTGCGTCATCCTTGCCATAGACCACCTGTGTCATCAGCGAGCGCTTGACCTCACCCGGCTGGCGGCCCTGCTCTTTCAGCAAATCATCGAGCAAAGCTGTGCGCTCTTTCCAGGTATCGAGCGAAAGAAACACCGCGTTCCATTCATCCGCATACTGTGCGACCAGCGGCAGTGTACGGGTGGGGCCGTTGCCACCGATCAGAATCGGCAACCGGCGCGTGGGTGGCGGCATTAACTGGGCCTCATCCAGTGAAAAGTGCTTGCCCTGATAGCTGACCGGCCCTTCGGTGTGCAGCAGGCGGTCTGTCATTTCCAGCGCGTCACTGAGCATTGCATAGCGGGTGGGGAAATCGTAGAAGGGGATGCCGAATTTGCGATGCTCACGCTCCTGCCAGCCTGCGCCCAGGCCCAAAATTAAGCGCCCGCCGCTGAGTGCATCTACCTGCGAAGCCATCCGCACGGTCATCGAGGGATGGCGAAAAGTGACCGGCGCGACCAGTGAACCAAACTCGATGCGCTGTGTGTGGCTGGCAGCATAGGTCAGCGAAAGCCACAGTTCCAGCGAGTCCTTGTCCTCTCCATCCGCGTTGGTGAAATGGTCGGAACGAAAGACGCATTGATAACCCGAGTCTTCCGCCGTCTGCAAAATGCGCTGCCAGCGTGTCCAGTTCAGGCCGTCCTGGCCTTCAATCATGATTCCGATTTGCATGGGATTGCCTCCTTGTGTCGGTTCCGATTATGCGCGCTAATGCGCAAAGTCACAAAGACCAATCGCAGTGCTGGTCCCCTTAGAGGTATTGGCGCACAATATCGGCCAACTGGTGGGCGCGGTGGCGAAAGGTATGTTCCTTGAGGACACGTTCACGCGCTGCCTGCCCCACTGCCAGGCGTTCGCTCTCATGCGCCAGCAAGTAGCGGTAGCGGTCGATGGCTTCTTCCTGGGAATGGACCACAAACAGCTCCTTGCCCGGCTCGAACCATGTTTCGATGCCTTCATAGGGATTGGCGACAATGCAGCAGCCCATACTGCTCAACTCGAATGGGCGCGAGGATGAGGAGCCGTAGACGCTGGCATGGGCGCGGCGGGTGATGCACAGGTTGAGCTTGCTGCGGCAGGCATATTCGCGCAGTTTGCTGAAACTGAGATAGGGCAGTGTTTGCGTCCGGCCCAGATCACCAAGCTTGGTCCCACGCACCGCGAAGGCGGTTTCGGGCATCGCCCGCGACGGTGCGGCGATCATATCCTCAATCCACTGCGCACGATACTCCTTGCCATGCCCGTAGAACATGACATCAATATCCTGCGATGGCACATCCACCGGGCTGAACACATCCGGGTCTGCACCATAATAAAGGGTATGAACCTCACGCGCGCCGAGCGCTTTGAGCGCGGCCTCACCGCCTTTGCTGTTGCTGATAAATGCGGTGTATTCTGCCGGGTTCGCCCCTTGATAAATGCGAAAGCCGGACGCGAATCCCTGCATATTGGGCAGGCTGGCGGGGACATCGCCATCATAATAGAGCACGGGTTTCCCGTGTTTGCGGATCAGTTCCTCGGCCACGCCGGTCAGGTGATTGAGCGGCGCAGTCAGGACGATTACGGCATCAATATCGGGAACACGCGTCAAAATCCGGTCAAGATGGCGCAGCCACAGCGGTGCGATCATCGTCTGTGCCACCTGCCGTACCAGTTTATCCGAGGCTGCTTCATCAGCCTGAAC
>JAIOHN010000066.1 GCA_019912985.1 Anaerolineae bacterium
TTGGGGCTGGTGAAAATCATCTCGTTTCTCATGCTGCGTAGACTAACACGCTTTAGCACTGATTGCAAGGCTTGTTTCTTAGCAGTTTATGTGGGATTCGGAATCCTGGAATGGTTCATGACGCTTCTTTAGAAGTATAGACTTTAATGGTATGTGAATTTACGTTGATTAGCCCTATGGCGGGTGCTATACTTTGTGAAATTATGACCAAAACCCGGTGTATTAGCCCTACCGATTGTGTCAACCCTGACAAATAGCGGTCATACAATCCCGGCCTCCGAGGCCAGGTTCAGTTCTCGTAGTCGCAGCTAAACGAAGGAGTAAAACCACGATGGCCGAGGTACAAAAAGGCTTGGAAGGTGTTGTTGTAGCCGATACCATCACCAGCCTGGTAAATGGTGTAGAAGGCAAGTTGATCTACGGTGGTTACAAAATCGAAGATCTTGCGGAAAATGCTCTATTTGAAGAAGTGGTCTATTTACTATGGAATGGTCGTTTGCCCAATACCACGGAGTTAGAAGAACTTCGTTCCGCGATCGCACGCGAGGCCGTACTCGACGAAAATCTGATTACCACCCTGGAAGGGTTCCCGAAGGATGCGAACCCGATGGCAGTGCTGGAATCAGCCGTCGCTGCCCTGGCATTCTATGATGGCGAAAGCGAAGATCTCAGTGTCGAGGCGGCTCGCCGCAAAGCGGTGCGCCTCACCGGGCAGATCACAACCATCTGTGCGGCATGGGATCGCATCCGCAAGGAGCAGGCCCCGGTCGCGCCACGTGCTGACCTTACACTGGCGCAGAATTTCGTCTACATGCTGAGCGGTGAAGAACCGGATAAGACCGCCAGTGATGCCATTAACGTCTATCTGGTGCTGCTGGCCGAGCATGGCATGAATGCCAGCACCTTCACGTCGCGCGTGGTCACCGGCACGGGTGCCGACATCCACAGCGCGGTTGTGGCGGCCATCGCAGCACTCAAAGGGCCGTCTCACGGTGGTGCCAACTCTGCCGCGATGAAGATGTTCCTGGAAATCGAAGACCCGGCCAATGTCGAGCAGTGGTTCCAGGATAATATCAAATCCGGCAAGCGTCGCATCATGGGCATCGGCCACCGCGTCTATAAAGCACTTGATCCTCGTGCCGACATCCTGCGCAAACATGCTCAGGCTCTGGCTGAAAGCTCTGGCAACACCCGTTGGTTCGAGATTGCCGACAAGCTGGCCGATACTGCGCTGTCGGATGAATACTTTATTGAGCGTAAGCTCTATCCCAACGTCGACTACTTCAGCGCAATTGTGCTCTACACACTCAAACTCGATGTCGATATGTTCACGCCGCTTTTTGCGATGAGCCGTGTTGCGGGCTGGTCTGCCCATATTATCGAGCAGATACAGAACAACCGCCTCATTCGTCCCAAAGCCAATTATGTTGGCCCTCAGGATCTGGAGTGGAAGCCTGCTTCAGAGCGCTAGAACTTTTCTAGAACATACGCAGGCACGGCAGACGAATTCCACAACCTGTCGTGTCTGCACCCCTCGCAACTTCCTAAGCCGCCGCTGCGTATAACTCTCATAGCAAACATATTATTGCATAGCGGAGACTGGGTATGATTCCCCTTGGAACAGTGAATAATCCCACCAGGCGTACACCTTATCTGACCTATGGCCTGATTTTGGTGAATGTGCTGGTATTTATCTGGCAAACTCTGACACCGGTCTCGCAGTTGAACCAGACTTACGGCGAACTGGCGATCATCCCCTGCCAGTTCCCGGCCAATGTCGGCCTGGATATGTTCTGGATTTACCTGCGCGGCATGTTCCTCCATGCCAATTGGACTCATCTCCTGGGGAACATGGTCTATTTATGGCTGTTCGGCACCAATATTGAAGATTACTTTGGGCGTAAAGTCTTTTTGTCGCTCTATTTTCTGGGCGCGGCAGTGGCTGGGTTGACACAGACGATTGTCTACGCTGCCAACTGCAACCCGCTGATTGGGATTGGGGCCAGCGGCGCGATCTCAGCAGTATTGGGTGCTTATCTCATCCTCTACCCTGGCACGCGTGTGCGCGTCGGCGTGATCTTCTTCCGCGTGTTCATGCAGACCCTCAAGGTCCCGGCATTGATTGTGCTTGGTCTGTGGTTTGTCATCCAACTGCTTGGCGGATTCTCTGCACTCACGGCAGGTGCGGTTGGTGGTGTGGGGTTCTTTGCCCATATCGGTGGTTTTATCTTCGGGATGGTTTTTGCCTTCATTTACCTCATCTTTAACAAACCGCCGGAGACTCCCATTTATACAGACTAGATTTTGAGCGCATATCGTCTCCTCCTCGTGATCAGGTCATGGGGAGGAGGCAATCACTTAACTGCTCCCTGGTTGCACTGCTCCTCAACATTGTATTTTCCTATCCAATCCTAAACACAATCCAAACATCTGAAAAAAGTAAAAATCACTTTTTCTGTTATCATGAAGGTAACAGAAGTTGAGGCCGGAAGGATGAGGATGACGTTTCGTTATTATGGTCTGCTTATTCTTGCCATTATCTTGCTTTATCCCGGCCCCACGTGGGCCGATGCAGTCGTCGGCGACGGCACCCCCGAAAGTTGTACTACTGCGACTCTGGTCACCGCGCTGACCAGTGGTGGCATCATCACCTTCAATTGTGGTGGATCGATCACCATTATCCTTGAAGAAACACTTCAGGTGGCATCCACTACCACGATTGATGGTGGTGGATTGGTCACGCTCAGTGGTGATGGCGTGCGTCGTGTGCTGGAACATACGGGCGGAACCCTCACGTTGCAGAACCTTTCGATTATCAATGGCCTCGCCAGTGGGATCGACACCGAAGCCAACGGCGCGGGTATCCACAGTGCTTTTCAAGGGACACCACTAGCACTCAACATTGATACCGTTACCTTTAGCGGCAACATCTCGACATTAACGTCCTACACAGGCAGCGCCTATGATTATGGCGGTGGCGCGATTTATGCGCAGGGGATGCCAGTGAGCATCACCAGCAGCACCTTTAGCGGTAATGCAGCCACTAATGGCGCTGGTGGCGCGCTGCACGGCCTGCGCAGCGACACGACCATCACGGACAGCACTTTTGACAATAACACCGCGTTAGGTGATGGGCAGGGCGGGGCGCTTTATTTCGATGGTGCGAAACTCTCCAATGGCATCATCAATGTCAATGGCTCAACCTTCACCAACAACAGCACCCATCACCAGGGCGGCGCGATTTACGTGCATCTGTATCAGGGTAACGATGCTTTTACCGTCAATCAAAGCACGTTTATGAATAACAGTGTCGTTGGCGGGATCTCAGGACTGGGTGGCGCGATCAGCGGTGGCAACGGCGACGTGATCATCACCAACAGTCTGTTTGCCTACAACGCGGTCGATCTGCCAGGGGATGATGATGGCTCGGGCGGGGCAGTAGCCTTCGCAGAAAATGCCGATATTCTCATCGGGAACACCACCTTTTACGCCAATCGTGCTGAGGGCATGTCGGTCAACGCCAATGGCGGGGCGATCTATATCGTGAATAACAGCCTCCAGTTTCGCATCACCAATGCCACTATCGCCGGGAATTATGCTGGTTGGGTGGGTGGTGGCATCGCCAGCTCAGGCAATGGCATCCTGCGCAATACCATCATCGCCAACAATACGGCGGATAATGGCCCCAATAACTGGATGATTCAGCAGCAGTGTTCATCGCAGTTGCTCAATGGCGGCAGCAATCTTCAGTATCCGGCTCGGTCCACGAACCTGCCCAATGACACCGATTGCGCCAATAGCGTGACCATCGCCGAGCCGATGCTGGACGCATTAAACAGCTATGGCGGCCCGACACAGACGCTGGCGCTTGAGCTTGGCAGCCCGGCGATTGACACAGGCAATAACTCCACGTGTGCCGCGTTCCCCATTGACAACAAAGATCAGCGTGGATTGACACGACCCAAGGATGGCAACGGGAATGGTATTGCTACCTGTGATATCGGTGCTTATGAATACCATCCCGATATTCCGCCATTCACACCTGTGCTGCAAACGCCCTCACATACTATGTCCACCATGGAAACCACCACCAATTTTAGCTGGATTGGCGCGCCTTTTGCCGATTCATATCGTCTTCAGGTGGATGACAATGCGGATTTCTCCAGCCCGATCATTAACTTTGGCATAACCGGCACAGCCTTTACACCAGATTTCCTGCTGCCTGGCCTTTATCACTGGCGGGTGATCGCAATTAACGATAACGGTCAGACCAACAGCCCGGTACACGACTTTACCCTGGTGTCACCACCAGAGGCCGCGCCTGTTCAATACCTTTTCGATGTCGCTGCGCCGACGCTGAGCTGGCTGGGGCGGGAGTGGGCTGGCGGCTATCACGTGCAGATCGCGACCGATGCGGATTTCGCCGCACTTGTCTATGACAACGATGCGATTGGTGCAGCGAATACCTCGGTGATCCCGAACCCACTGAAAGACGGGATCTACTATTGGCGTGTGCGTATGCTGCGGCCCAACAGCCGTTGGTCGGATTGGAGCCCGGTGCAGAGTTTTGGGGTGATGGTCGGTATCTCCTCGCCGTAAATCACGGCGAGGAGTTGAGTATTTGCGGGGTCAGGCGACCGGTGTGTTTTTCGCGTTGTCGCTGCCAGCGACATCGTTATAAGTCCAGAAGCGATTCGCCAGGAAATTCCAGTTCACAATCACGGCGATGCCAATTAACTGTGCAGCGATGGTTCCTAGTTTGCTGATTGCGGTCGCTGAGGGGATGTATTCCGGCCTGAAGAGATGAATAAGCGGTAGTACTACCGGGAAGAACAGGTCACCAAGCGGCTGATAAGCCAGCGTAATCCACAGTGTGCGGATAATCCAGCCGGAAATGCTGACGATGGTAAACTGTACCATCTGCCGCCGTACCGACCGTGAGCGCGAATCAGGATAGGTCCAGAAGCGGTTCCATAGGAAGTTATGGGTGACTGCGGCCAGGAATGCGATCGTCGTGGCGATTATGACACTAGTGTTTGTCCGGGGTGGCAGAATGGTCGCCTGTAAAACGACCAGGGTTCCCACGTCCACCACAGCGCCCATCATGCCGACGATGGCAAACTTCAGAAAGCGTTCGACTTCTTTGGACTTGCTGCCGAAACGTCCTGCGACACTCAAAATGAACCGGTCCAGCGGATTACGAATGGTATTGACCTGTGACATAGCCTTATTCCTATGAGTCCACTTGCTCATACTACGGTTAACGAACTTACTGCGAAATGGGCGACTCGACCTGATCGACGTCGCTGTAGGTCCAATAACGGTTGGCGAAGAAATTCCAGAACATCACGACGACCACGCCGATAATCTGGGCTGTGACCGAGCCGATTTTGGCTTCCAGCGTGGAAGTAACCACAATTTCCGGGTTCTGCCACTGCAATAGCGGCAGCACCAGTGGCGTCACTAGATCGCCCAGTGGCACATAAGCTGCGCCGATCCAGGCGGTACGCGCCAGCCAGCCGACCACGCTGATGAAGGTGAACTGGATAAGCTGTGTGCGAATGGAACGCGAGCGCGAATCTGGATAAGTCCAGAAGCGATTCCAGATGAAATTGCTGATGATTGCTGCCAGAAATGCCGCTGTCGTGGCGATCACCACCGCCAGGAACGTGGTTGGCGGCAGGATTGTGGCCTGCAAAATGACCAGTGTCCCCAGATCAACGACAAAACCAATCACCCCGACTACGGCGAATTTGAGAAAGCGCTCGACTTCTTTCGCTTTACTACCAAAGCGCCCGGCGATCAACGTGATCAGTGCGTCAATCGGGTTACGACGGGCGGATGTGGTGCGCGATGTTGTCATATATTCCCCTAGATTCCATCTCTGTAACGTATTCATTTGACCACAGCTTGTGTTTCACATCAACGTGGATTTTCTCGAGTTCCATTAAGTTTTACCGCCTTTTCCTGACAAGCACCTTGCATGGCTGTTATAATAAACCGTATGAATTTTCTAAGCCGCTCCAACTCCACACCCATGCGCCATTCCGGTGCGACTTTCAATTTCCTGCTGGCATTGCCCGGTCGTGCCAGCAGCCACCACACACAGCGCGCCTATTTCCGCTGGGTTGATCAGTATCTTGTCGATACGATGGGCCTTAATCCCACCCGGGGCGATCAGCGCCTTGCTCGCATGAGTGCCTTATCAGTCGCGCAATTGCAGCGCTGTCTCAGCGCCGGACAACTGCGGGCATGGTTGGGGATGCTGGCCGGACGTGGACACGGCAAACAGGGCATTGATCAGGCCCGTGCCGCTATTGTGGTATTGACAGACCTGTTGGCGGAGGCAGGGT